>CADBOK010000186.1 GCA_902796245.1 Oscillospiraceae bacterium
CTCGATCTTATCATAGACGGCACCCATGATAAAGAGCTTTATCAGACTGGCCGAAATCATCGGCTGATTTTCTTCGATGTTCTGCGTGCAATGGATGCTTGTTCCATCTGTCAGATCCTCAATCCAAACATCCCACTTACTTGTCAAACGGTTCAGTTCCGTCTGAATGGTTTTTTCAATCTTTGCAAGCGGTCCGTCTGGCGCCTTTCTCTCAGAGAAATAGGCATCTAAGCCGTTTGCGATTCCCTGCACGATTTTTTCCTGGTAGGCTTCCGATGCCAGCAGCAGATCCTCCTCCGGGTTTGTCATGTAGCCCATTTCCAGGATAGTGACCGGCACCTCGGACCAGTTGATCCCCGTCATGGTATCTGTTTCCCAGATGTATTCTTTTTTTGCGCCGGTTGCCTCGACAGCCGCATTCAAAACAGCTTCCGACAGCGCATAGCTGTCTGGGTAGAGATCTGCATTGAATGGATTGCTTTTTGTCATGCAAATCGCCATCATGCCATTGGCAGCGGAGCTGTCTGCTGCGTTGGCATGGATACGTAGATAGGCGTCCGCACCGGCTTCATTGGCAAGTTGCGCCCGTTCTGCGTTGGAAATATCAACGTCGTTGCTTTCTCGTGTCATTTGTACGCGATATCCACGCGCTTCAAGCTCGTCGCGCAAAAGGAGGGAAACCTGCAGATTCAGCTCATATTCCGTAAGGCCGGATGCTGTACCAGCGGTTCCGCTTGCGACCTTCGCCTTTATCTCGGCGGAACCGGGACCAATCGGCTCGGTGTCGTAGTTCCCGTGGCTCTGGTGCCCCGGATCGATCACGATAAGCCATGCTTCGTGTGGTTGAGGCGCTGGCTCTTCCGGCGGATCCTCCTGCTGCTCAGCCGAAGAGAGTATCGGTTCTATATGCACAGGCTCATTCACGGGAGGCGCCTCTTCTGGCACTGTTTCTTCCTGCGGAGACTGCGGCGGTACGTCCGCTTTCTGTGTTTCCAGCTGTTCCGTCTGCCAAAGGACTTTGTCAATCAGGTCTTCTTCCGATTGTTTGCTGCTGCAGCCTGCAAGCGTAAAAAAGATAGCACCAGCGATTGCAAGCAGGAGCAGCTTTTTGATCTTCTTCATTTTGTTTTCTCCCATTAGTAATAGGAACCGCCGAATTTTGCTTTTTCATAATCCAGAATGAATCTGGTATTTGCATATTCGACATCGCTCAGATATCCAGCCTCATTTGCATCGAATACGTTGCTCGGGATTGTCCCTGCGTACCAGTCTTTGCTCTTAAAATATGCTGCGATCTCGGCTGTCTTGAAGATCCGCCCATGGCGGGCGTAGATCTCGTTTCTTGCAAGCGTACATTCTTCCCAGCTCAGCCATTGAAGGTTTTTGTCGGTCAGATAGTCCGTGCTGCTGCAAGGGATCAGATAGTCATCCACATACTTGTCAAGGACAGCCTGGTTATCCTCAGCTTGATTCGCAGTCCAGTTCAGGCCGGTGTCATCGTCAATTTCATAGACGTCCAGATGGGTCAGTGCGTGCCGATCTTTTCCATATGCACCGAACACCGTCTCCGCGGACAGCTCGCCGTTGAACACGGTGCATCGTTGGATCCATTCGTCTCCCATGGATTCACCGTGCAGCAGGAAAAAGCCCTTTTCCGAGACGCCGCAGACGGATAGGTGCGCCGCCGGGAATGTCGCCAGCAAAATCGGTTCGTCCTCCACGGCAGTATATAGCATGAAGCGACAATCTTCTTCGCTGGTCCCTGTTTTTAAGAACAATTCCGGTATCCCATCTTCTTCAATATCATACAAAGCATACGTGCAGATGTCCCTGTGATCCGAATATTCCTCGGCAGTATTCGCGAGGATTCTTCGATAGGCGGCTTTCCAGCCAGGAACGCTTTCTTCCAGCGTGTCCGCTGCGGCCAGTTCGCGACCGTTCTTTAAAAGCGTTGACAGATGATCCATCTGCGCCTGCGTGATGTTTGAATCGCCTTCCAGTTCGCCTTGTATTTTCATCGCCTCCGAGAAATCTCCCGCCTCGGCGAGCGCCACCGCACGCTGATAGCGGTTGTCCGCGATAAGTTCATCCTTCCCGAGCGACTCCAGCATCGGGTATGCCGTATCATACTCCCCGGCATCGATGAGCGCCATCGCTCTGTTCAGCTTCTTCGAGGGGGCGACATATGCTGTCAAATAAACGATCAAAACCATACAGAGCACTGCGGCAATCAGGAAAAGCGGGAGTGGATTGCGCCGGATTCGGTTTATCCAATCGCGGATAGCGGAGGCTGCCTGTGATGTGTCCTGCTTTTGTTGTGACTTATCTTCCTGCTGCTGTGCGTAGCTTTCCAATTCCGCTTTCAGGGCAGCGTCAGCATAGCGCAGCGCCAGCCGGTATGTATTGTTCTTCGGCAGCGCAGCGGCGTGCTTCTTGAGCGCTTCGCGTTCGCTGACCTGTAACTCCGCCATCAGCTTGCAGACGTACGCCTGCGCATTTTCGGGTTCCTGGTCAAGAATGCGATCGCAATAGCTCTCCGCGTTTTTCCACTCGCGATTTTCCAAAAACAAGAACGCCCGGCGTAGCAAGGGAGACGTTGCGACGCTTGCTGTCCCCGCAACGCTTTCCGTTCCAAGAATTTTCTTAATGCCCCGAATCAAGTCCTGCATGAACCCGAGCCGTGACATATCAAGCGCCTGCAAATGCGAAAATTCCTCCGGCAGATCATACGGGCTCATATCCCGATACGCCGGAATCAGCACCTTCTGCTCACCGTTTTTGATAAGCGCCAGAAAGCGCGACCATTCGTTGCGCACCCAGACGGCAGAGAAATATTCCGGTTTTGTGCCGAGCACGACCATAACTTTGGCGCTGTTGAGAGCGGCGAAGATGTACGGCTCATACTCCGTGCCGAGCTTGTCTTCGAGCGTAATCCGGGAAAAGAAAACCTTGAACCCCTCCTGCGTCAGCTGGTGATAGAGATCGTTTGCCAGCACAGAATCCATGGTGCGTTTGCCGTTGTCGTCGGTTTCTTTGTAGCAAATAAAAACGTCAAACGGCTTTTCACGCTCGGAAATCGCCAGGTATCCCTTTTGAATGGCTTCAATCGCTTTTGCTTCCGCGATGTAAACAGACTTCTGCTCCTCGTCGGCGTTCTGGAGTGCGGACAGATAGTCTGCGTCCTCTAAAATCGAGCCGAACTGGACGCGGCTGATCGTCGGCACGCGCTTATGACTTGCCGGATCTTCGATGTATTCAATTCCGTAGCGGCACAGAACTAAAGACCAGTATGCCTCCGCGTCGTTCGGTGCGAGCGAGACGATCTGCTCGTAAACGGCAGCTGCCTTGTCAAAATCGTTCCCCCGGCGCAGCAGCTCCGCACGCTCGTAGAGCCCGACGACACGCTCACTGTCCAGCCGCGGCAGCGTCTGCCGCGTTCCGCAGTATTGGCAGACGGCGACAGATTGCTTCACATCGATCTCCATCGTCCCGCCGCACATTTTACATTTTAGGTTTGGCATGTTGGCATCCTCTTTTTAATATATGCTTTATACGCCCACGTTATAGAAGCACTACAGGTCTTAATAATAAACTCGCCGCCCCTTTTCGTCCACTCTGTAATTTCGCTTTTCGCCTGTTTTCCAGTTTACTTCAAAACCGTAACTTAGCTTCCCGTTTGAATCGTAGTACTCGGTGCTTCCGCCAGAATACACCCGTGTTGTAATAATACCGTTAACGTATGTATCCGTATGATATAGACCACCTGCACCGTCATAGAAAACGATTTTCTCAATTTGGCCGTTTGCATTATAGTAGTTTACATAGCTTCCACGGCATGTTCCATCGGCATTATACAGTGTGCCTTTTGCAGTCGTGCCATTTGGGTTGTATTCATAGATATAATACCAGCCTCTCTCGTTTGGCTCACTGCGTGATGTTTTTCCGCTTGTTCCAGCAGATGCGGAAACAGACGCTGCCGCTTGTGCATCCAACTGCTTCTGGCATTCCTCCGCTTTCTCCTTTGCGTCAGAATATTCTCCAAGCGCCTCAAATGCTGCCTTTGCGTCGGCGTATTTCTTTTCTTCAAGGAGCTTTTCTGCCGCTGCATACGCTTCCTTATTTGCGGCCTCTTTCTCAGCGGCCAGCTTTGCTGCCTCCGCCTCCGCAGCGCGGTCGGATGCATCAGCGTAATCGCCAAGGGCTGTGAACGCTTCGATAGCAGCGTCGTAATTTCCAACGGCCAGCAGCTTTTCGGCGGTTTCATAGGCAGCCCGGTTTTCGGCCTCCTGCTCTGCCTCCTGTTTTTGCTGCTTTGCGGCAATCACCTGCGCTGCGG
The DNA here is from genome assembly GCA_902796245.1 of Oscillospiraceae bacterium. Taxonomy (GTDB): domain Bacteria; phylum Bacillota; class Clostridia; order Oscillospirales; family Oscillospiraceae; genus CAG-170. Next base: position 4,337 of record CADBOK010000186.1, read on the forward strand.
AATCCGAGTAATCGCCAAGTGCCGCAAAGGCGGCAATGGCCTCGTCAAATTTGCCGTCTTTCAGCAGCTCCTGCGCTGACGCATAGGCTTCCACGTTCTGCTGCTCCGTCAGCGCAGCCTCCGCTTCGGCACGGCAGGTCTCTGAATCCTTGTATCCGTCCAGCGCGGAAAACGCCTCGATTGCCTGCGCATATTCGCCTGCCGAAAGCAGCTCCTGCGCCGACTCGTAGGCGTTGTTCTTTTTTACATACCCCGTGATCAGAACAACAGCGATCACAAGCACGATAATCCCTCCGGCAGCGATCGCAAGCAGCTTCCAACTTGGCTTCTTCGGTTGGACGGCATCTTCCTGCTGCTGTGCGTAGCCATCCAACTCTGCTTTGAGCGGTGCATCGGCATAGCGCAGCGCCAGACGGTATGTATTGTTCTTCGGCAGCGCAGCGGCGTGCTTTTTGAGCGCTTCGCGTTCGCTGACCTGTAACTCCGCCATCAGCTTGCAGACGTACGCCTGCGCGTTTTCGGGCTCCTGGTCAAGAATGCGATCGCAATAGCTCTCCGCGTTTTTCCACTCGCGATTTTCCAAAAACAAGAACGCCCGGCGCAGCAAGGGAGACGTTGCGACGCTTACTGCCCCCACAACGTTTTCCGTTCCGAGAATCTTCTTAATACCCCGAATCAGGTCCTGCATGAACCCGAGCCGCGACATATCGAGCGCCTGCAAATGCGAAAATTCTTCCGGCAGATCGTAGGGACTCATGTCCCTATAGGCCGGGATCAAGACTTTCTGCTCTCCGTTTTTAATGAGCGTCAGAAAGCGTGACCACTCATTGCGCACCCAGACGGCGGAGAAATACTCCGGTCGGGTGCCGAGTACGACCATAACTTTGGCACTATTGAGGGCGGCGAAGATGTATGGTTCATACTCCGTGCCGAGCTTGTCCTCCAGCGTGATGCGTGAAAAGAAGACCTTGAAGCCCTCCTGCGTCAGCTGGTGATAGAGATCGTTCGCCAGCACAGAATCCATTGTCCGCCGCCCGTTATCGTCGGTTTCTTTGTAGCAAATAAATATGTCAAACGGCTTTTCCCGCTCGGAAATCGCCAAATAACCCTTCTGAATCGATTCAATCGCCTTGGCTTCCGCAATGTAGACAGTCTTCTGCTCGTCATCGGCGTTCTGAAGCGCAGAAACGTAGTCCGCGTCCTCCAAGATTGAGCCAAATTGCACGCGGTTGATCGTCGGCACACGCTTATGACTTGCCGGGTCTTCGACATATTCAATTCCGTAGCGGCACAGAACGAGCGACCAATACGCCTCTGCGTCGTTTGGCGCAAGCGAGACGATCTGCTCGTAAACAGCCGCCGCCTTATCAAAGTCGTTCCCCCGGCGCAGCAGCTCCGCGCGCTCGTAGAGCCCGGCAACACGCTCACTGTCCAGCTTTGGCAGTGTCTGCCGCGTTCCGCAGTATTGGCAGACCGCGACGGACTGCTTCGCATCGATCTCCATCGTCCCGCCGCACATTTTACATCTCAAAACAGGCATAAAAATACCCTCTCTTCTCTAATCGTCACTTTGCAGACTTTTGCAGCGCTGACCGTTCGGCAATCAGGCGCAGAAGCGTATTCGCCTGTTTTTCCGTGTCTGCCTCGTCCCCGGTATCGACCGCGCGGGAGAGTCTGTGCAGTGCGGCGGACATATCTGCTTCCACGCTGTCCAATTCTGCGCCAGAAACGGGGTCGCAATAGCGGAGCGCCTCTGAAACACGCGCGCAGGCATCCTTCATCGGCTGCGTTCCGGCGCGTGCCTGCAAGGTCTCGGCTTTTTTGCGGCAGTCCTGCATGAACGCAGTCTTTTCCTGAATTTGCGCACCGACCTGCTCCACACGTTCTGCCGCATGCAGCGTCAATATACACGCAACAACGCCAAGTGCAGCCAGCCCCAGCCCAACTGCGTTTTGCAGCGTTGCCGTCCATCCGAACGCAAGGCAGGCCGCCGCCCACAAAAGCAGCAGCACAAAATACTTGACGCCGGAATAGATAAGTGGAAGTCCCAAGAACCGTGCGTCCGGGTCGGTCCCGCGTTTTTCTGCAATCTGCATCATCCCAAGTGCGAGTGCCAGCCCCAGCACGACCAGCGTCAGGTTCAGCCAGAAGGGTGCGTCATAGCGCGGCTGGGTCAGTTTCGACGTAATTTTGGTGACAGACGGCGGCAGAAGAATTGAGCGTGTCTGCTCCGATACAGGGAACGCAACCGTCGTAACCGGAAGCCCGTTGATGGTCTCGGGAACAACAATGTCCGCGCTGCTTCCGGTGTAGGAGATGAGCGTCACACCGCCATCGAGTGCACTATATGTAAATGGAATGTCCGTATTGTCAAAATTCACGGGCTCGGAATCGGAAAGGTAAGAATAATCGCAGACGGTGAATGTTTCCTGCGAGACCCCGCGCAGTTCCTGTTCCAGCCGGTCTTTTTCTTTCTGCGCATCCTCCGCTTTCTTTTCGGCTGCGTCCGCCTGTTCTCGTTTTTCCTTAGTGGTCTTCTGCAAAGCGTCGATCTGCGTCTGCGCGTCGGAGGTTTCCTCTTGCTCTGCGGCAGCAGCTTCCTGCGCAGCGCGCAATTCGGCTTCCGCCTGGGATGCCTCCGTTTCCAACTGCGCCGCCTTCTGCTGTGCTTCTTCCAGTGCGGTAGGGGCTTTTTCGGCAGCCTCCTTTAAGGCTTCGGCCTGCTCCTTGGCAGAAGCCGCCTGCTGCAATGCCTGCTCTGCCGGAGAACCAGCGTAGATGAGAATCGTATACTGCGCCGTATGCAGCGGCGAAAAGTCCTGCAATGTTTTTGGCAGCACGATTTCCTGCAAGCCGTCGCAGCCGTCAAACGCATGCTTCGCCACAGCCGTTACGCGATGACCGTCAATTTTCTCAGGGATGACCAGTCGGGCGCTTGCACCTTCATAGCCGGTGATGGTACACTCGCTGCCTTCTAGCGTGTATGTAAAGGTCTCCAGCGCGTTCAGACGCGCCTTTTCGGAGTCTCCGAGAAGCGAAACCGCCGCGCCGTGGCGCTTTGCCCAACTGAGGGCAGGCGTATCCGCAAAGCAATAGACGGTAATACTCGCCGAGTGGTCATACGCCGCGGCGGCAATGCCGCAGTACGCCACTGTCAGAAGTACCAGAATGATAACCAGCCACTTTTTTGTCCGCATCGCTTAGTCCTCCCTCTCCGCGCCGCATTTCGGGCAGAATTTTCCGTCTCGTGTAAACCGATAGCCACATTTCGCGCAAGTTTTTTTGTCGCTCGGTACAGCGCGTCCGCAGTTATCGCAGAATGTTGCGCCCAGAGGAAGCTGCGCGCCGCAGTTTTCGCAGAAAACGGCTGCCTCCGGCGGCTGCACCGTGCCGCGCAGTGCATCACTGACCGTGTTTCCGACAAGACCGCCGACGCTGCCGCCGACCCCTGCCATTGCGCCAATGCCAATGCCAAGCCCGGTCAGTCCGCCCGCGCCCGCGTTTTTTGCCGCGTCCTGCGCCACATCGAAGCTGCGCTCCTGCTGGTAGGTGTAGCCCTCCTGTACACGCTTCTGTGCAATCGCCTGCGAAGCGATGAGCGTTTTCTGCGCTTCGGTCTGCGCCTGAATGAGATCGGTCTGCTGGCGCAGCTGTGCCTCGGCAATGTCGGCATATTTGCGGAAATGCAGCTCCTTGAATTTCTCATACTGCGCTTCGCCGTCCGGGCGTGCAAGATTTGTCACGAAGAAACGCACAAGCTCCACGCCGTAATCCGCAAAGTCGGGCGCAAGCTGCTGCTGTAGAGCCTGAGAGAAATCCAGCATATGCGCGTCGAGCTCAAAAATGCTGACCGTGTTCGCCTGCATAAACTGCGCGATATAGGTCTTGACCCGCGCCATCAGAAACGCACGGAAGTAGGCGGCAAGCGTCTGTTGATCGAGCACAGGTGCTGTCCCGACCAGTCGGAGCAAAAGCCGCCGGGCGTCCAGCACACGCAGACTCATTTCACCGCTTGCGCCGAGACTGAGCGGGAAGTGATAGGTGGGCTCAAGAAACTGCGCCTGACTGTCAGTGCCCCAGCGAATTGCCATCTGCTCGGTCTTATTGATAAAGTAGACCTCGCAGTGAAACGGCGTTTCGCCGTTCGTCGTGCGGTTCAAAAGCCCGCTGAGCAGCGGCGTATTCTGCGTTTCCAGTGTGTGGCGTCCAGGCCCAAACGAGTCGAGCGCCTGCCCGTTCAGAAACAGCACAGCCTCTTGCGTCTCGTGGACAATAAGCTGTGTGTAGCTGTTGAAATCTTCACATGGATGTTTCCAAACAAATGTGGTGTTGTCACCCTCGTATTTAAGAATATCTGCAATATACCCCATAATACTTCTCCTTAATTTCTCTTCCAATTTTGTTTATATTGTATGTCATTATTTTGTGTATTTCAACTAGTAATGGAATGGTTTGCTATAATTTTGATTTCCCACGATGTCCATAGAGAAGCTGCTGCCTGTAACCGCCTGCGCTTGGCGCTGCAGCAAAAGCTGCGTTCATAAATTTAAGATGTGCTGTATTCGAGATGCATTCCAATGCGCGAACCAATGACGGTTTCACCGTATAAGCATTTTAGCATAAACTGTACCCCAGGAAGTGGACAAGGAAATGACCCATAGCGGTGCGAAACATGGTATACTGAAGGCAGGAAGAAGGAGACGGCTA
>CADBOK010000187.1 GCA_902796245.1 Oscillospiraceae bacterium
CGCAATGGAATAGAGGGCGCTCCGGCACTGCGGCAGGCAGATGTTCCAGAAGATGTGCCACTCGTTCGCGCCGTCGATCTTGGCCGACTCAATGACGGCCATGGGGATACGGCGCATGAATTTGGTGAGCAGGAATACCGAGAACGGCGCGAACGCGCCGGGCAGGAAGATCGCCCACCGGGTATTGAGCAGGTGCAGCCAGTCGCTGACCAGATAGTTCGGCACCAGCGTGACCTGATACGGCATGAGCATCAGGATCACATAGAAGAAAAACAGACTGTCGCGCACCTTGCCGCGCCAGCGCGTAAAGCCGTAGGCCGCGATGGACGCGACCATGAGCTGCGCAAAGACGATCGGCGCGGTCAGGATCACGGAATTCCAGAATTTCAGCAGATAGTCCGGACTTTTGAGCAGGACCGTGAAATACTGCGTGAAGCTGACCTTATCGGGGATGAATTTGAGGTTAATGGTCTTGGAGATGTAGCTCTTGCCGTCGTTGGCGTTCTCGAAGACCTGACCGTAGCTGGCTGTGATCTCGCTCTGGGTCATGAACGAATTTGTGATCGTCAGAACCGTCGGCAGGAGGAACAGCAGCGCGAACACTGCGCAGAGCACAAAGCATGTCGCGCGGGAAAAATACCGCTTTTTCTTTCTCATCCCTCCACGTCCTTTCCGAAGATGTTCTCCACAAAGAACAGCAGCGCAATGAGAATGACAATGACGATCGCCAGCAGCACCGCCGCGGCGGAAAGCCGCTGATAGTCGGCGGAATTGAACATGTTGTTCATGAAATGCTGCATCATGTAAAGCCCGTCATAGGGATAATTGCCGGTCAGAAGATAAATTTCCCGGAAGACCTTGAACGAGTTGATGATGGACAGGATCGTCACGAACAGCACCGTCGGGGAAAGATACCGGAGCTTAATATGGAAGAACTGATACGCCGCCGACGCGCCCTCGACCTCCGCGACCTCGAGCAGCTCGCGCGGGATATTGCTGAGCGCGGCCATGAACAGGATCATGTTATAGCCGAGGTTTTTCCACAAAAACAGTACGACGATGACGACCATGCAGTAATCCGATTTCAGCCAGTCGATTTTGTCCGCGCCGAACACAGCCAGAAATTCGTTGACGACGCCGTTATAGTGGAACAGCACCTGCCAGATGAGGATGATGGACGCGATGGGCACCATCATGGGGCTGAGGAAAAACGTGCGGAACTCGCTCTTGAGCGGGATGCGCGCCTCGAGCATCAGCGCCAGTCCCAAAGACAGCACGACCGCCAGCGGCACGGAAAGGCCGGTGAACGTGAACGTATTCTTGACCGCGATCTTGAACGCGCCGTTCTGCCAGACGTTGATATAGTTTTTGAGACCCGCGAAGCTGTGGTCGGTCAGACCCGCGGTGAAGGAATAGTAGACGACGATCAGGAACGGGATAATATAAAACGCCAGCATGCCGAGAAAGCTCGGCCCGGAGAAGCACATGGATGCGAGGAAATCGCGCACCCTGTTGTTCATCCGCGTCCAGAGCCCTTTCCCGGACGGCTTTGTTTCATATTTCCCGCGCGACCGGAGAGATAGCTTCTGCACGTTTTCGTGTCTCCTTTGCGTTGGAAAATGCTCATAACTCCCGACCGAATCTCAATCGGAATTTATCGGCATTTTCGTTTTTCAGGGAATTCGTATGCTCACGCATTCCAGCGTAGGGGCGGACGACTCTGTCCGCCCGCAGTATGCAGTGACTTTTCGGAAATCCACGGCAAATTCGCAGCATTGCTCGGGCCGACAGAGTCGTCGGCCCCTACAAAAGCTGTTTCGCAGTTGCTTCCCCCTTGCCGCGTAAGGCGCGGCAAGGGGGAACTTTTATTGTTGTTTTACCGCTGCTCCTGTACGTACAGGTTCACGCGGCTCTGGATCATGTTGGCGGTGGTCTGGACGTCCTTGTCGCCGGCGAAGTAGGCGGCGACCTCATCGGTGATGATGTCGAGGATCTCCTGATCGTAGTCATAGACGCTGTGCGTGTTGTTGATCACGCCCAGGATCTGGTCAATGTCCTCCTGCGTCAGTGCATAGACATCCTTATAGACCGTTTCGCCGTTTTCCATGGTCTCATAGCTGCCCCGGATAGCCCTGTCGGGCTCACCGTCGCCGTCCCAGTCAACCTGTTCGCCGTTTTCGTCCAGCTGGTACTGCTCGGTCATGATGTCGGTCATTTCCGCGTCAAACGCAGCCTGACTGATGGGGAAGCCGTAATAGTAATTGTTCTCGTCTATCGTGTTCATCTTTTTGATGATCGAGCAGACGAACTCCCACGCGGCGTCGGGGTATTTCGTGACGGAGGAAATGGCCATCGGCATCTGAAGCCCGAACGAGCTGCCGGAGCCGTCCTCGGTCGGATAGCCGGTAAAGGTGATCTTGTCGCGGATCGCGTAGACGTTCCAGATATAGGAGTCAAAGCTGTACATCTCGATCGTCGACATGAGCTGCTTGCCGTTCGTGACGCGGGTCGTGTCAGATTCCCACATCGCGTCGTCAATGGCAATATCGGCGGAGGAAGCATAGGCAATCGCGCCGTCACCGTCACTGGTTTCTGCCGGGAAGGAATTGCAGAAGGCCAGCAGCTGCTGGAACGCTTCGGAGTCAAATTCGCACTTGCCCGTCGTCCAGTCGACGAAAGCAGACAGGTTGCGGGACAGGCAGTTCGACAGAGCCATGTTCTTCGTCCAGCCGTCAGAGAAGACCGTTGCGCCCTCCTGCAGCTGTGTCATGGCGTCCTGCACGGCAGCGACGTTCCATGTGTCATACTGGCTCGCGATGGAAGACAGCGCGTAGGCCGTCTGCACGGAGAAGCTGGTGGGCAGCTCATAGAGCTTGCCGTCCTTTTCGAGCGCGTTCAAAATCTGCGGGACAAAATAGTCGCGGCTCAGGCCGTTTCCGCCGTCCATGAAGGTATTGAGGTCGGCGATGACGCCCTTGGCGGCATACTTATCGATCGGCAGATTGCTGGTCAGGAAGATATCCGGCACGCTGCCGCTGATAATCTCGGTGGTGAGCTTGGTGACGCCGGCGTTGTAATCGTCGTCGGTCGCGTACTCGCTGTAGTCGACGACATTGATGCGGTACTCGTCGTTCGTCTTGTTGTATTCGACGATCATGCTGCGCAGGTTCCAGTCGAGATACATGCACGCGAGCGTCAGAACCTTCTTTTCCTTGATCTCAGACGAGTCCACACGGTGCAGGACAATCAGCTGATAGGTCGTGGGGTCGGTGCTCCAGTCCTGCATGAGGGCGGCCACGCGGCTGTCGGAGAGCATGGCATAGCCCGACATATTGTTGGTGTCAACGTCGCAGGCCAGCCAGTCGACGAGCTTCTCCTTCGTGTCCGTTTTGGCGGTATAGCCATAGATGTTATTATTGTAGGTGTAGTAGAAGTCATAGGCATCGTCGCCCGGGAAGATGCTCCCCACGTTGGACGGCAGCTTGACCTTCTCGCCCCAGTCCTTCGTTTCCAGATCGATGGGGACGAAGTACTGGCCGTTTTCATCGGCGGCATTCACGTCGTCCGTGTAATTGTACCACATAACGCCAACCTGCTGTGCGTTCAGCCGGTACAGACTGCCGTTATACTGGCTGCCGTCAAGCTTGAACTGCACGTTGCCCTCTGCATCGAGGACGTAAATATTATTATAGTCGCTGACGTAGAGATTGCCGGCGGCGTCGACGGCGAAGGAGCTGAGGTTGCCGCTCATGCCGTCCTCGTTGTCCTCGTTGTTCGTGTCGGAAAGGTCGAGGCTGGCGATCGTGCTGCCGTCGGCAGCGATGTGCATCAGATACGAGCCGCCGATATCTGTGGAGGGGTAGTTCCACTTGCTGTCCGTGTTGGGGTCAAAATCGTCGGGCAGCTCATACTGCGTCGCATAGACGTTTACAAGCATCCAGAGCGTGCCGTCGTCAGAGCCGATCATGTTGTAGCAGTCGACGCTGCCCTCCGCTCCCTCCGGCACCTGCGGCAGTTCCAGATTGGTCAGCTCGGTGCAAACGCCGGTGTCGGGGTCGATGGTCAGCATGGCCAGCCGCGTGTTGTAATACGACCACGTATCGCCCGTGGTGGGGTCGGTGTTGATGATCTCCTCGCCCTGCATGCCGACCGAGGCATAGAGCGTCGTTCCGACGGCGCAGAACTGGTTGAAGTACTGCACGCCGTCCGGCATGGTAAGGTCGAGATAATCGGCCTTATAGGCGTATTTCGCCGTCGTTGCGGCGGGCTTGGTCTGGTCGATGAGCGAGCCGTTGGAGTCGGTCTTGCCGGGGTCCTTCGTCTCGTCCTTCGAGCAGCCTGCAAACAGGCCCACGATCATCAGCGCCGCAAGCAGCAGCGCAAGCATCCGTTTTGTTTTCATATCATACTCCTTTTTCATTTAACCCTATGCTTCATACTCTATATCTTGTGCTCACGCACGGTACAGTCGACCTATCTTGCCGTCTGTATCATATCAAAACAAAGACGCAAAAGAAAGCCCGGCGTTGCATTTTTCATATTTTTTTAAGAACTGACCTCGGCTGCCCGGATAGGCAGGATGACCTCGGCGGTGAATTTGCCGTTTTCCGTGTACCGCTTGAAGCCGCCTGACATCTGCGCCATGATCTTTGCGCAGGTGCGAAGACCGATCTTGTTGGACTCGATGCGGCCGGAGGCGGGGTTTACGCTGTTGGACAGGCAGATGTGCAGCGCGCCGTCTTCGATCAGGGCGGCGATGGCGACAGACTGGGCGGGGTCTGCGTATTTGCGGATGTTGTCGAACAGGTTGTCGAGCACCCGCTTCAGGTATGTCACGTCGGCCTCGATCTGCACCTCCTGCTGCGGCAGCAGCAGCTGGACCATAAAGCCCTGCTGCTGCAGCTGAACGCGGCTCTCGCCCAGCAGCTGCTCGAGAAGCAGCCGCGCGTCATAGATTTCCATCTGCATGGGCAGCTCCTTGCATCCAAACAGCAGCGAATACCGGAACAGCTCATCCGTCAGCGTCTTGAGCTGCTCGGCCTTGCCGTAGGCGGCGTCCAGATAGCTTTGCAGCTCGTCTTCCGAGCGGTACTGCCCGTTTTTCGCAAGATCGAGATAGCCGAGCAGCGCCGTAAGCGGATTGCGGATGTCGTGGGACATGGCGGTGATGAGGTCGCTGTTCTGCTGGAGGGCACGCTGCTCCTCGCTGGTCTTGCGCAGGAGCGACAGGCGCATCTGCTCGACGCTGGCCGTGAGCTGCGAAAGCTCGTCGCGTCCCTTCGGCTCGAGCTGTAAATAGAGATTGCCCTCGCCGATGGACTGCACCTCCTGCGAGATGGCGACGACCCTGCGCGCGATGCGGCGGTTATACGCCAGCAGCGTCAGTGCAAGCACCGCGCACCCCAAAAGCAGCGAGACGATCCACGACAGATCGTAAAGCCCGGAATCGGAGTTGTCATAGATCACGGCGTAAAATGTCCCGTCGCGGAACACGATGGGATAGATGACGCTGGCCGTCTGCTCCTTCAGGTAATACGCGTCGACCGCCGCGGTGTCCGCGCCCCACCAGCCGATCTCGAGGATCTGCCGCTGGTCGTGGTAGAGCGTGATATAATAATCCTTCTTCGTCTCGCCCCAGCGGGCCAGCGTATCCGTGTCGCGCGTGGAGACGCCGTTTTGGCGCACAAAGGACTGAAACTCCTGCGCGGCTTTGTTCGTGCGCTTCAAAACAGCCTTTTCGCTCAGATAGCTGCGCTCGATAATCTGCTCGCCCGTGAAATTCGCCAGCAGGCACACGCACACGCCCAGCACCAGCCCAAGCAGCAGTACAAACAGCGGCTTGACACTCAGTGAGACAAAATGCTTCTTCTTTTCAGTCAATCTGATAGCCCTTTCCCCAGACGGTGCGGATGAGGCGCGGGTTGGCCGGATCCTCTTCCAGCTTCTTGCGCAGATTCACAATATGCACCATCACGGTATTGTTTGACGCCGGCATATACGTCTCGTGCCAGACCGTCTCATAGATCGTGCGAACCGGCACGACGCGCCCACGGTTCTCCGCCAGACAGTGCAGAATGGAAAACTCCGTCTCCGTCAGCTCCAGCGGCTGGCCGTTTACCATCACGCGGCGGTTTTCCTCGTCCAGCACGATGCCGGGGCGGAGCGTCCGCCCGCTCGATTTGCTCTTATACACCCGGTAGCGCCGCAGCAGCGACTCGACCTTCATCATCAGCTCCGCGTGGGAAAACGGCTTGGCGAGAAAATCATCCCCGCCGGAATCATACGCGCGGCGCTTGTCGCCCTCCTGCGTCTTCGCGGTCAGAAACAGAACCGGGGCTGTGGAATACGACCGGATGCTGCTGCAGGCGTCGTATCCGCCCAGCTCCGGCATCATGATATCCATCAGGATCAGATCAAGCTCCGGATGCTGCCGGACCGTCTCGACCGCCTCGACTCCCGTCGCAGCCTCCAGCACGGTATAGCCGCCCGTTTCCAGCAGGATCCTGCAGATCCTCCGGATATCCGGCTCATCGTCCACCACCAGAATGCTGATTGCTTCTTCCATGGCTGTTCCCTCCTTTGCGGCGTTATTATATCACATTTCCGCAAGCTTTCGGGCGGAATTAAGAATTTTTAAGACATTTTTTATCCCATGCCGCAAAACCGCGTGACGAAACCGGGAAAGCGTGCTATACTATAATGACTTGAATGCGGACGCAACTGGTAGGGGCGTCCTGTTTACAAATCATTCCGCCTGCCCCATAGGAACTGCAAATGGATCTTCTATACACCGACAATCGAATCGTCGTCTGCCTCAAGCCCGCGGGCGTTTTGTCCACCGATGAGCCCGGCGGCATGCCGGAGCTGCTGCGCCGGGCGCTGGGGGAAGACGGAACCGGCTGCGTGCGCGTCGTGCACCGGCTCGACCGGCCGGTCGGCGGCGTGATGGTCTACGCCCGGTCGCGCATGGCCGACAGCATTCTGTCCCGGCAGGTACAGGCGCACACATTTGAAAAGGACTATCTCGCCGTGCTGGAGGGCATTCCGGACGCGCCGGAGGGCGTTCTTACCGACCTTCTCGCGCGCGACGCGGCGAAAAAGCAGACCTTCGTCACGCACACCCCCGGCCCGGACGCGCGTCCTGCCCGGCTTTCGTACCGGGTACTTGCCGCGCGGGACGGGTGCGCGCTCGTGCGCATCCGTCTGGAAACAGGCCGGACACACCAGATCCGCGCGCAGTTTTCCTCCCGCGGTCTGCCGCTGTGCGGCGACCGGAAATACGGCGCAAGAACCGGCTGCCCGCTCGGTCTGTGGTCATATCAAATCGCGTTTTCCCATCCGCAGACGAACAAACGCCTCGTCTTCACGCACGACCCGCCGGATACCGAACCTTGGCATATATTTTCTGACATCCCAAAAGAGAAATAGGAGGGCTCCATCCCCATGGCCGCAACAAAGACAAGCGCGATCGTCATGACCGAAGGCAGACCCCTGCCGCAGATCATCCGCTTTTCCGTTCCGCTGGCCCTGACCGGCATTTTACAGCTGCTGTTCAACGCCGCTGACGTCATCGTCGTCGGCAAATTCGACAGCAGCACGGCGCTCGCTGCCGTCGGCGCGACGTCCTCGCTCATCAACCTGCTCATCGGCGCGTTCATCGGCATTTCCGTCGGCGTCAACATTCTCGTCGCCCGATATCTCGGCTGCCGGGACGAGGCGCATGTCTCCCGCGCGGTGCATACGTCGGTCGTGCTGGGTCTGGGACTCGGCATTGCGGTCTTCCTGCTGGGCTTTTTCCTGGCCAGTCCGCTGCTCCGCACGATGGATACGCCGGAGGACGTTCTGCCCCTGTCCGACCGGTATCTGCAAATTTACTTCATCGGCGTGCCTGCGTCGCTTTTGTATAACTTCTGCGCAGCGGTCCTGCGCGCCTTCGGCGACACGAAAAAGCCGTTTTTCTTCCTGTCCATCTCCGGCTCGGTCAACGTGCTGCTGAATCTGTTCTTTGTGATTGTCTGCCGCCTCGGCGTGGCGGGCGTCGCCATCGCGACGGTGATCTCGCAGTATATCGCGCTGGCGCTCGTACTCATCTGCCTGATGCGGCTGGAGGGCTGCGCGCGGCTGGAGCTCAAAAAGCTCCGCTTTTATCCGGACGAGGCCGTGCGCATGATCCAGATCGGCCTGCCTGCCGGACTTCAGTCCGTCATTTTCAACATTTCGAACGTCATGATCCAGTCCTCGATCAACTCCTTCGGCGCAGACGTGGTCGCGGCGAACACGGCGGCAGGCAATCTCGACTCGTTCATTTATACGGCCTGCAATTCCGTTTATCACGCCTCCATGACCTTTACCAGCCAGAATCTCGGCGCGGGCAAGCCGGAGCGCATCAAGCCCGTCTACCGCGACTGCATTCTGACCGTCCTGCTCATCGGCGTGCCGATGTGCGCGTTTCTGTATTTCTTCGGCCGGCCGCTTCTCGGCATTTATATTGCGAAGGACGACCCGGCCTACGCCTCCGTCATTGCCAGCGGCATGGTGCGCGTGACGTATATGGGCCTGACCTATTTCGTCTGCGGCATCATGGAGACGTGCTGCGGCATGGTGCGCGGGCTCGGCCGGAGCTGGATTCCGATGATCGTGACGATCTTCGGCGCATGCGTGCTGCGCATTGTCTGGATCTACACGATCTTCCAGACGCACCACACGCTTGACGTACTGTATCTGTCCTACCCCGTCAGCTGGGTCGTGACGAGCGCGGTGCATGTGCTCTGCTTTATTCTGATCTACCGCCGCATGATGGCGCGGTGGAACGCACATAAGGAGGAAAAAAATGCGGGTCATTGATATTGAAGACGTCGTCTATGCCATGCGGAACCAGACGCAGTTTGTCCTGCGCTGCGAGGAGGTCTTTCACGACAAGATCAGCTCCGCTGCCGCCGCGATTCTGAGCGCGCAGCCGCGCAAGCCCTTTGTCTGCCTGACCGGCCCCTCCGGCTCCGGCAAGACGACGACGGCGATGCGCCTGCAGGCGTATCTCGAAAATTTAGGCGTCAAGGTCTGCCTGTTGAGCATGGATAATTTCTTCCTGCCGCTCTCCGAGCGTCCGAAGGACCTGACCGACTGGGAATCGCCCCTGTGCGTCAACCGGGAACTGCTGCTTGACACCATCGACCGGCTCTCAAACGGCGAGACGGTGCAGGTGCCGTGGTACGATTTCCCCAACAACCGCACCGGCGGCTATACCCCCATGCAGGGAAGCCATGAGGCCGTCATCATTGCCGAGGGCATTCACATGCTCAATCCCCTGCTCTTCGATCCTATCCGCAGCCGCGCCACCGGCATTTACGTCGCGCCCAGAACGCGCATCATCACCCCCGGCGACCGCATCATCCACCCTGAGCAGGTGCGCGTGGCGCGCCGCATGATCCGCAATTATCAGGGACGCGGCAATTCCCTGCGCGACACAATCATCCGCGCCGAGTCCGTCAACGCAGGCGAGCAGAAATATATCGCCCCCAACAAACCCAATGCCTCCGTCCACATCGACTCGTTCCACGATTACGAGCTGTGCATTCTGGCAAAGTATCTGCGCCAGATTCCGCAGTTCGCGTCCGATCTGGACGATGCGTTTATTGAAGAACACGGCCTGACCGTCCTGATGGACGTGGTGCGCAGCCTGCCGCCGCTCGACACGCCGTACGTCCCGCGCGACTCCATCGTGCGCGAATTCGTCGGCGGGAGCATTTTCCAATACTGATCCAAAGGAGAACAACCAAATGACAGTCGTTGAACGCTTTTTGAAGCTCGTTTCCTATCCCACGGCCTCGGACGAAGCGTCCGAAACCTGCCCGTCCACCGCGCGGCAGCTCGCGCTTGCGCAGGAGCTCGTCCGCCAGATGCAGGACATGGGCATCGCCGACGCGCATGTCGACAAGGACGGCTACGTCTACGGCACCATCCCGGCAAACTGTGAAAAGGACATTCCCGTCTACGGCCTCATCGCCCACATGGACACCTCGCCTGACGCGCCGGGCGAGAACATCCGCGCGCGCATCACGGAGCCCTATGACGGCGGCGACGTGATCCTGAACGAGGAACAGCACATCGTGCTTTCCCCAAAGGACTATCCGCAGCTGAAACATTCCGTCGGCAAGCGCCTGATTGTCACCGACGGCACGACGCTCCTTGGCGCGGACGACAAGGCGGGCGTGGCGGAAATTCTCTCCGCCGCGCAGCTGCTGCTCACATCCGGTAAGCCGCACGGCACTGTCAAGCTCGCCTTTACGCCCGACGAGGAGATCGGGCGCGGGGCCGACCGGTTTGATGTAAAGGGTTTCGGCGCAGCGTATGCCTACACCGTCGACGGCGGCGCGCTCGGCGAGCTGGAATATGAGAACTTCAACGCGGCCAGCGCGAAAATCGAAATTCGCGGCAAGTCCATCCACCCCGGCTCCGCGAAGGGCCAGATGGTCAACGCCGCGCTTGTCGCCATGGAGCTGCACGGTCTGCTCCCGGCGCTCGAGACGCCGTTCCATACCGAAAATTACGAGGGCTTCTACCATCTTGTCGCCATGCGCGGCGAGACGGAGCAGGCTGAGCTGCAATACATCATCCGCGACCACGACCGCGCAAAATTTGAAGCACGCAAGGCCGTCATGGAAAAGGCCTGCGCAGAGATCAACCGCCGCTACGGCGCAGGCACCGCGTCGCTCACGCTGCGCGACAGCTATTACAACATGAAGGAAAAGATCGCCCCGTGCATGTTTCTGATCGAGAACGCCAAAAAGGCGATGGCCTCCGTCGGCGTCACGCCGAAGATCGTCCCCATCCGCGGCGGCACGGACGGCGCTCGCCTGTCCTTCGAGGGCCTTCCCTGCCCGAATCTTTGCACCGGCGGCGAAAACTTCCACGGCCGCTTCGAGTACATCCCCGCAGACGACATGGAG
>CADBOK010000188.1 GCA_902796245.1 Oscillospiraceae bacterium
AGCTGTGCGTCAGCGCGTTTTCGAGAATGCTCTTGTCCCGGAACGTGTAGCCCAGCCCGGCTTCCAGTTCACTCAGCATGTTGATACTCCTTTGGTATGACCATATGATCCATATTTGCCGCCAGCGTCGCGGCCACGTCCGCCTCGACAGCGCCGATGGCCTGCCGGATGGCGTTGCGGATGGCCAGCGCATCGGACGAGCCGTGCGCCTTGATAACAGGCTTGCTGAGGCCGATAAGCGCCGTGCCGCCCGTCTCGCGGTAGTCCATCTTTTTCTTGAATGCCTTCACACCGTCCATGCACAAGAGCGCCGCCAGCTTGGTAAGTACGTTTTTCTTGAACATGTCCTTCATCATGGAGGCCATGAAAAGCGCCGTGCCCTCGATTCCCTTGAGCAGAATATTGCCCGAGAAGCCGTCGGCCACGACCACGTCCGCGCCGCCCAGCGGCACGTCGCGCGCTTCGATATTGCCGGTAAAGTTGATTGCACCGGTTTCTCCCGCCTGTTTTAAAAGCGGATAGACGGCCTTCTGCAATTCGCCGCCCTTGGAATCCTCCGCGCCGATGTTCAAAAGCGCGACGCGCGGGTTCTCGATACCCAACACCTTTTCAGCGTAATACGAACCCATGAACGCGAACTGCAGCAAAAATTCCGGCGTACAATCAGCCGTTGCGCCGCAGTCGATGAGCACGGCTTCCCTGCCGGTCTTCGTCGGGATCTGCGGCGCCATGGCGGCGCGGCGGATGCCCTTGACACGCCGAACGGTCAGCGTCGCGGCGGAGAGCAGCGCGCCGGTCGAGCCCGCAGAGACGAATGCGTCTCCGCCGCCCTCTTTCAGCATGTTCAATCCCACGACCATGCTGGAATCCTTTTTCTTTTTTACGACCGTCGCCGGGTCGTCGTGCATATCGACCACATCGTCCGCATTGGCGATCTCCACGCCCTTGGGAAGCGTCTCGATGCCCTGATCCTTCAGCGCGCGCAGAATCGCCTCGCCGCGTCCGACCAGCACGACCTCGCAGCCGAAGTCCTTTGCCGCCTGGATCGCGCCCAGCGCGATCTGGTCAGGGGCGTTGTCGCCGCCCATGGCGTCTACCAGAATTCTCATGTTGCTTCCTCCTGCCCTGTCATTTGATCGATGAGCGCAAGCGACCGCTGCGCGATGGCGAGGTTTTTATTGGCCTTGCCCTTGACGCGGTGGTTGAGCGGCGTCAGAATACCGAAATTCACGTTCATCGGCTGGAACGAGACGACGCTTTCATCGGAGATATACGCGGCCAGCGCGCCGATGGCCGTCTCGCGCGGGAAATCGGGAAGCGGCTCTCCCTTGAGCTTCGCCGCCATGCTGACGCCCGCGAGATAGCCGGAGGCCGTCGATTCGACATAGCCCTCCACACCCGTCATCTGGCCCGCAAAGGCGACCAGCGGGTCTCTGCGATCGGCATAGTACCGGTCGAGCAGGCGCGGAGAGTCGAGGAACGTGTTGCGGTGCATGACGCCATAGCGGACAAATTCCGCGTCATGCAGCGCAGGGATCATGGAAAAAACGCGCTTCTGCTCCGGGAATTTCAGATGGGTCTGGAAGCCGACGATGTTATAGACGGAGCCTGCGGCGTTGTCCTTGCGCAGCTGTACAACGGCATACGGCTCGCGGCCCGTTTTCGGGTCTTTCAGGCCGACGGGCTTCAATGGGCCGTAGCGCAGCGTGTCGATGCCGCGGCGGGCCATGACCTCGACAGGCATGCAGCCTTCGAACACATGCTTATCCTCAAAGCCGTGAACCGGCGCTTCCTCTGCCGATTTGAGCGCATCGACAAAGGCGAGGTACTCGTCCTTATCCATCGCGCAGTTGACATAATCCGCTTCTCCACGGTCGTATCGGGATGCAAACCATGCCTTTTCCATGTCGATGGACGAGAAGGTTACGAGCGGCGCAGCGGCGTCAAAGAAGCTGATGTAGTCCTGGCCGCCGAAATAACGCTGGATTGCGGCGCTCATCGCGTCAGAGGTCAGAGGACCGGTCGCGATGATGACCGGGCCCGCCGGGACCTCGGTTTCCTCCGCCTCCACAACGGTGATGTTGGGGTGCGACTTGATTTTTTCCGTCACCATGCCGGAAAAGCCGTAGCGGTCAACGGCCAGCGCGCCGCCCGCCTCCACGCGGTTTGCCTCGGCGCAGCTTAAAATCAGGCTATTCAGCCGCCGCAGCTCTTCTTTTAAAAGGCCGACGGCGTTTTCCAGCCGGTCGCCGCGCAGGGAGTTGGAGCAGACGAGCTCCGCAAAATCCGCGCAATGGTGTGCAGGCGTCATTTTGTGCGGCTTCATCTCGGTCAGCGTCACATGAATGCCGCGCTCGGCCAGCTGCCACGCGGCCTCGCAGCCCGCAAGGCCCGCGCCGATCACTTTCACTTCCAGCATGTTGGGACGTCCTTTCTATCTCTGTATCAGAACGGAAGATCGTCTTCCGGCTCGGTCTTTTTAGCTGCCTTTTTCGCTGCCGGTTTTTTTGCTGCAGGCTTTTTCGCCGCTGTCTTCTTTGCGGCAGGCTTCTTTGCAGCCGTCTTCTTTTCGGCGGGCTTTTTGGCAGTCGTTTTCTTTGCAGCCTTTTTCTCCTCCGCCTGCTTCTGCGCGGCTTCGGCAGCGGCCTCGGCGTTGGATTCCGCCGTTGCGGCCTCGCCGGAGGCTGTAGACTTGCGGCGGTAGCCGCGCTTGTCCTCCGGCAGGAAGTTGGAACACTCGGGATTTGCGCAGAACGGCTTCATCGCGCCCTTGCCGGAGCGCTTGAACATTGTCTGGCCGCAGACCGGGCAGTCCTGATCCGTCGGCACGTCCCAGGTCATGAATCCGCAGGCCGCGCCGCGCTCGCAGGCGTAATAGGCGTAGCCGCGCTTGCTCTTGCGCTTCAGGATTGTGCTGCCGCACTTTGGGCAGCGTCCCGGCATTTTTTCCGTAATCGGCTTGGTAAACTTGCATTCCGGATAGCCGGGACATGCAAGGAATTTGCCGAAGCGGCTCGTCTTCACGACAAGGTTTCTGCCGCAGATCTCGCATTTTTCGTCCGAAACCTCATCCGGCACCTTGAGCCGTGTGTCCTTGAGCGCCTCCTCCGCATCGAGCATTTCCTGATGGAAGCCGGTATAGAATTCCTCCAGAACGCTCTTCCAGCGGCGCTGACCTGCCTCGACCTGGTCGAGCTGCTTTTCCATGTCGGCGGTGAATTCAACACTGATGATATTGGGGAAGCGATCCATCATCAGGCCGTTCACCACCTCGCCGAGCTTCGTCGGCGAGAGCTTTTTGTCGGTCTTAACGACGTATTCGCGATCCTGAATCGTGGCGATGATCGCCGCGTAGGTCGACGGCCGGCCGACGCCCTTTTCCTCCATCGCACGCACCAGAGACGCTTCCGTATAGCGTGCGGGCGGCTGGGTGAAGTGCTGCTGCTTGTCAAAGCCGGAGGCCGTGAGCGCCTCGCCGGGGGCAAGGTCGGGCAGCGGGGAATCGAGCTTTTCCTGCTCGTCGTCGCGGCCTTCCTCGTAGATGGCGGTAAATCCGGAGAATTTCATGCTCTGATGGATTGCACGGAAGACATGGCTGCCGCAGGCCGCCTCGATCGCCGTCACGTCGTACAGGGCGTTCGTCATCTGAGACGCGATAAAGCGGCTCCAGATGAGCTTATAAAGCCTGTACTGATCCTTTGTCAGATCATGCTCGACCGCCTCCGGGTAGAGCGCAATGTTTGACGGGCGGATAGCCTCGTGCGCATCCTGCGCGCCGGATTTTGGCTTGTAGCGGCGGGGCTCACTGTAATATGCGGCGCCGTATCGGCTGCGGATTGCGTCTCCGGCTGCGGCCAGCGCTTCTTCGGAGATACGCAGCGAGTCAGTACGCATGTAGGTGATAAGGCCGACGGAACCTTCGCCGGAAATCTCCACGCCCTCATAGAGCTGCTGCGCGATCATCATCGTGCGGCGCGGAGTCATGTTGAGCTTGCGGGACGCCTCCTGCTGGAGCGTCGACGTGATAAAGGGCGGCGCAGGGGTGCGCTTTTTCTCCGACTTCTTTACGCCGGTCACAGTAAACGGCTGACCCTCCAGTGCATCCAGCACAGACTGTACATCCTGCTCGTTTGCCAGCTCGCGCTTCTGCGGATCGCCGTAGTAGTGCGCGGTAAAGCTTCCAGCCTTTTCCACACGGTTCAGATTCACGTCCAGCGTCCAGTATTCCTGCGGGACAAAGGCCCGGATCTCGTTTTCGCGGTCGACGACCAGACGGGTCGCGACGGACTGCACGCGGCCGGCAGACAAGCCCTTGCGGATCTTTTTCCAGAGTAAGGGGCTGAGCTGATAGCCGACGATACGGTCGAGTACGCGGCGTGCCTGCTGTGCGTCGACGAGATTCTGATCGATGGGGCGCGGGTGCTGGATGGATTCCTGTACGACGTTGCGTGTGATTTCGTTGAAGGTCACACGGTACGTTTCATCGTCCGGGATATTCAGCAGATATTTCAAATGCCAGGAAATAGCCTCGCCCTCGCGGTCCGGGTCAGTCGCGAGATAGATGCGGCCGGAGCCCTTCGCAGCCTTGCGCAAATCCGCGATGATGTCTTCCTTTCCCTTGAGCGGCTGGTACTCCGGCTCAAAATCATGCTCGATATCCACGCTCATGGTGCTCTTCGGCAAATCGCGCAGGTGGCCCATACTGGCCTTGACCTGATAGTCGGATCCGAGATATTTTCCGATGGTTTTGGCCTTCGAGGGAGACTCCACGATGACCAGATTCTGTTTTGCGTTCGGCATAGACGCCTCCATGTTATTTTTTCGCCAGCTCATAATACCGGGCCGGCAGCCGCTTGACAAAGCCCTTGACCTCCAGCAGCGTCAGTGCGGACAGCACCCGTCCGGCGGGCAGCTGTGTTTCGTCGATCATCCGGTCGACCGGCTGCTTTCCGGACTCCAGCTGCCGGAGAACGGCGGCCTCGTCGGCAGATACGCGCGGCAAAATTTCCTGTACGTCAATATAAGCCCTGTTTTCCTGCTTGTCAACGGCTTTTGTGTCAGTTTTTTCCGGATTGGACGAAGTTTCCGCCACAACAAGGTTCTCCTTCGTCTCCTGCGGGCCGAGCGTCATGGGGCCGAGCGGCTTCTGGCGCAGCGGCAGCTCCGGGTAAAGATAGGTATATTCCTGTAAAACGTCCCAGCCCTCGGAAATCAGGATCGCGCCCTCCTTGAGCAGCTGGATGTTGCCCTCACAGGTTGGATTTCCAAGATTTCCGGGCAGCGTGAACACGTCTCTGCCCTGTTCGAGCGCATGACGGGCGGTAATGAGCGCGCCGCTCTTTTTCGGGGCTTCCACAACGACGGAGCCAAGCGAAAGGCCGCTCAGGATCCGGTTCCTGGACGGAAAGTGCTCCGGCAGCGGCGGCGTTCCGGGCGGAAGCTCGCTGATGACGCAGCCGTGGGTGCGAAGGTCTTCAAACAGACTCCGGTTCATGGCCGGATAGTCGACATCCACGCCGCAGGCAAACACGGCAACAGGCGGCGTTCCGGAGGATACGGCGCCGCGAAGCGCCATGGTGTCGATCCCGGCCGCACCGCCGGAGACGATGATCGCACCATATCGGCCAAGCTCATAGCCCAGGCGCTTTGCCTGAAGAAGTCCATACGCGGAGGCCTTGCGCGTGCCGACCATAGCAATGACGGGCTCTGCATCAAAATCCGGGAAAACGCCTTGATAATACAATACCAGCGGCGCATCGTCAATATTTTTGAGCCGGTTTGGATAAGCCGCATCCTGAAAGGTCAGGATCCGGATCGTTTTGCGGTAGCATTGCTGCAGGATCTGCCGCGCGGGCGCAAGCTCTTTATCCGCAAGCGATGCGCGTCCCTCCGGACGGAGTTCCTGCGGGTAATCGCTCTCTGCGGCGCAGTAGACCGCCTCGGGCGTCCCGAACTGCTCAAGCAGCGCACGCAGCCCGCGCAGTCCCACACCCCTGCGCCCAGTCAGCCACAACCAGTATTCCAGCATAAAAATCCCTCTGTCTTTCTCGGATTTTTTCGTGTCTTCAGCGCTTCATCTGCCACAGGACGATTGCCGCTGCGACCGCCGCGTTCAAAGACTCGCATCGAGGCGACATGGGAATAATGATCTTCTGATCCGCTGCGTCCAGCAGCTTCTGGCAGATCCCCTGCCCCTCGCTGCCGATGACAACTGCCGCAGCGCGCAGCTCTGCCTGACGCAGATCGACGGCATCAGAGGACATGGCGGTCGCAAGCAGCGGGATATTCTGCTCCCGGCAGGCAGCGGCGGCCTGCTCTCTTGTCATGCTGACCGGCTGCGTGCGGAACACCGCGCCCATGGAGGCGCGGACTGTCTTGGGGTTATATGCGTCGGCGCAGCCATCCAGCAAAACGACCGGGATCTCCAGTGCGTCTGCTGTACGGAGGATCGTGCCGAGATTACCGGGATCCTGAATGCCGTCCAGCAAAAGCGTCCCGGGTACGAGCGCGGCGGTCTTTTTCTCCGGCAGGCGGCACAGGAAGATTGCGCCCTGCGGCGCGTCCATCAGAGAAACAGACTGCATAATGTCTTTGGGAACGCGGACGATGCGGACGGAATCCGGAAGTTTACATAATTCCACATTTTCTTCCGCAATTACAGTATGCAGTCCCGGATACCAGCGTGCTGCCTCATCTAAAAGCTTCACGCCGTCGGCGGCAAATTCGCCGCTCTTTTCCCGATAGGCGCGCGAGGTGAGCAGCTTTTTTGTATGCGCCAGAAGCGGGTTCCGGCGGCTTGTGATCCGCTGCTCCATCACGGCTTCACCTTTGCGAGCCGGTCGTTCTCGCCGAGCAGAACGAGCGTGATGTGATCATTCAGCGGGCGGTTCGCGTCCAGCGTGACATGCACTTTTCCGTTCTCCCGCACGGCAATGACGTTGACGCCGTATTTTGCGCGGATATCCAGCTCACGGATGCTCTTGCCGCACCATTCGGGCGGCGTTTGCAGCTCGGCAATGCCGCAGTCCGGGGAAAGCTCAATAAAGTCCAGAATGCTTGACGAGGTCAGGGACTGCGCCAGCTTGATGCCAGACTCGCGTTCCGGCACGACGACATGATCCGCGCCGATTTTTTCCAGCGCACGGCGCTGCGTCTCGTCGGTTGCCTTGCAGACAACCGTCTGCACGCCCAGCTCCTTGAGATTCAGTGTCGCAACAACGCTGGTGGCCAGATCGCCGCCGATGGCGACGACGGCGCAGTCGTAATTCCGCACGCCGAGCGCGCGCAGCGCATCTTCATCCCGTGTGTCGCATACGGCGGCACAGGTGACTTTGCTTTCCATCTTCTGCACAAGCTCCGGGTGCAGATCGATGGCCAGAACCTCGCTTCCAAGCTCATACAGCCGCTGCGCAACCGCGCTGCCGAAGCGTCCGAGTCCAATTACAATATATGTTTTTTTCATGGTATTACTCCCCTGTTCAGCCAATCATAATTTTTGTTTCCGCATAGCTGACGCGCTCTTCGGCGCGGTCAGCCGCCATAAAGCCGACGCTGATGGTCATGATCCCGAGCCGCCCAAAAAACATAAATACAATCAGAACAAGCTGCGATGCGACGCACAGTGAGCTTGTGATCCCCGTCGTCAGACCGACGGTGCAAAGGGCAGAAATCGTCTCATACAGCGCATTTTCCAGGCTGACATGATCCGCAATACTCAAAAACGCCGCACCGAGGCCGGACAGCAGCAAAACCAGAATAAACAACGCCGAGGCGTTTGCGATCGCCTGCTGCGGGATCCGGCGCTTCATGATCTGCACGCTTGTCCTGCCGCGCGCAGTCGACCATGCAGCAAGCAGAATCACACCGACCGTCACGGTCTTGACGCCGCCCGCCGTCGAGCCGGACGAGCCGCCGACAAGCATCAGGAAGTCTGCCACGGCCTTTGAAACGTCTGACAGCGCGTTCTGATCGAAGGTCGCAAAGCCTGCCGTGCGGAGTGTAACCGACTGGAACAGCGCAGCCATCAGCTTCTGTGGTATCGTAAAGCTGCCGAGCGTGCCGGGGTTGTTCCACTCGAGCGCGGCAAAAAGTCCTGCGCCGCCGAAAATCAGAACTGTTGTGATGATGATAACCAGTCTCGTATAGACGCTCATGCGGGTAAAGCGGCGGTTGTGTCGGATATCGCCCCAGACAGCAAAGCCGAGTCCGCCGATGATGATGAGCGCCATGATGGTAAAATTCACGACCGGATCTGCCGCATACCGGCAGAGGCTTCCGCCAACGTCTGTATCCGCGAGAACGTCGAAGCCCGCGTTGCAGAACGCGGAGACGGAATGGAACACACCGTACCACAGCGCTCTTCCAAACCCAAACTCCGGCAGAAAGCGGAAGAACAGAATGAGCGCGCCCACGCCTTCAACCGCGGCTGTGCCCCGCAGGATATTGCGCACGAGGCTCACGATACCGCTGTAGCTGTCGCTGCCGAGGGCCTGCGCCAGAACCATGCGCTCCCGCAGGCCGATCTTACGACGGAGGGCAAAGAAAAACAGACACGCGATGGTCATAAAGCCGAGGCCGCCGATCTGAATGAGCAGCAGAATGACGACCTGACCGAACATGGCCCAGTGTGTCCCGGTGTCGACGCGGATGAGGCCCGTCACGCAGGTCGCAGAGGTCGCGGTGAACAGGCTCGTCAAAAACGGCGTGGGTTCGCCGGAACGCGACGCGGCGGGCAGGCACAGAAGGGCGGCGCCGAGCAGAATAATGCCCAGGAACACAAGGACGATCAGCCGCCCCGGGCGCATGGTGCGGAACGGCCTCCCGAGCCGCTGAAAAAACGATAGAAGCATGGCAGAAAGCCGTCTCCTTTCTGGAATATACTATAATTATAGTCAGAAGACGCACCGCCGTCAAGAAAAACCGCTTACCGGACTTGTTTTGGTTGAAAAAACATGGTAAACTGATAAAAAAGAAACGGAAGGTGGTATTCTGAATGCGTGTTTCACGCCTGCTGGTCTGTATTTGCCTGTTGGCGCTGCTCTGCTCCTGCACCGCACCGGAAGCGGCCTTGCCGGACCCGCCCGCCAAGCAGGAGCAGGCTCCGGAGACGCTGCCCGCACCCGTCAAACTGCCGGAGGAGGATCTAACCGCAGAAGAACCTGAGCCTGAGATAGAATATGTGCTTTTACTGTCGGAGCCGGTCTGGCTGCTGGGACGGCTGACGGAACTTTATTGCGCGGACGAAATAGAATGGGCCGCGCTGGCTGACATACTGGAAGCGGCAAAGCCCTTAAACACTGATGCACAGATGCTTGCGGGAGTGGAAACGATTCGCTTTCAGGCGCAAGACTATGTCCCGCTGGCAGATGCCGCCCAGCGGCTCGGACTGGAATGGGGCGAGGCGCCGGACGGGCTTCGGTATCTTGCAAAGCGTCAGACCATCGGCCAAATCCCAGAGGGCTGGAACGTGCCAGTTCTCATGTACCATGCCGTTGGAGATGAGATCTGGGGCTATTCCGATCTGTTTGTCAGCGAGGCCGGTATGGAGGAGCAGCTGCAATATTTGCAGGAAAACGGGTATGAGCCGATCTGGTTTTCAGATCTTGCGCACATCGAAGACTATGAAAAGCCGGTCATCCTGACCTTTGACGACGGATATGACGACAATTACACCGTGCTCTATCCTCTGCTGGAAAAGTATCAGGCCAAGGCGACTATCTTTGTCATTGGCAACGCCATGGGCAGCATTCATAAGATGACGCAGGCGCAGGTGTATGAACTGGCGGCCTCCGGCCTTGTCAGCATCCAGAGCCATACCTACACGCACGGAAATCTAAGCGCCATGGACGAAAGCACGCTCCGACAGGAAATGGAGCGCTCAAATGCCGCGCTGGCCGCCGCAACGGGACAGATCCCGTATGTGCTGTGTTACCCGGAGGGTAAATACAGTCACCTGACAATGGATGTGGCAAAGGACTATTACACGTTTGCGCTGCGCATGGACGGCTGGACCTATCAGACCGGCATGGACCCGTATCAGGTGCCGCGCAGCTTCGTTTCCCGCCGCATCACGCTGCCGGATTATCAGTGGTTCCTTACACCATCCGGAAAAATTTCCTGAAAACAGAAATCAGCCTGCGCCGCATCATTCGCGGCGCAGGCTGGTACTTTATAGCGCATGATAATACGGGCAGATGTCCTCGTAATGGCCGTCTTTCATGCGGAAGCCGCCGGGGATGGGGCCGAGGGGCTGAAAGCCAAGGCGCTCGTACAGGTGCCGCGCGTGCGTGTTGCTGGCGACGACGGCGTTGAACTGCAAAATCCGGAAGCCATGTGCCCTGCCCTGTTCGAGGCAGTCAGAAACCAGCTTTTCACCGATGTGCAGACCGCGCGCTTCGCGCTCGACAGCGTAGCTGGCGTTGCAGATATGGCCGCAGCGGCCGACGTTATTGGGGTGCAGGATATAAAGGCCGTATATATGGCCGGTCTGCCGGTCTTCTGCGACGGCAGTATGGGTCTGCTCCGCGAAAAAGGCCGCACCGGATTCTGCGTCCAGCAGCTCCTCCTGCGGGAAGGCCACGCCGTCCTCTACGACCTCGTTCCAGATACGGTTCAGAGCCGGAAGGTCGGCCTGCGTATATGCTCTGACTTGGATATCCATCGATGCTTGCACTTTCTACCGGTCAGACCGGCCTTTTGATGGCGTAGTTATACCACCGGCAGCTGGCTCTGTCAAGTGCCGTAATTTATTGTTGACAAATATAAACATCTGTGTTATCATGCTATTACAAACGTAACCATAGGAGGAAACGCACATGGACAAAAAACTGGATCTGACGGATGCGGAGTGGTCCGTGATGGAGCAGCTCTGGGCCGCGCCCGGCAGCACGGGACGGGCGCTGACTGCGGCGCTGGAGCAGAAGACCGGCTGGTCGCGCAGCACGACGCTGACGCTTCTGCGGCGGCTGGCGGAAAAGGGCGCGGTGCGCTATGAGGATTCCGGCAGTGTCCGTACCTTTTTCCCTGCTATCACCCGCGAATGCGCCGCCGTGCGGCAGACGCGCGATCTGCTGGGGCGGGTCTATCACGGAAGTCTGAGCATGCTCGTCAGCGCCATGACGCGCGAAGAGACACTTCCGCAGGAGGAGATCGACGAATTGTACGCGCTTTTGAATGAAATGGAGGCGAAAAACCGGCGTGACTGAATGGTTCGTATCCTCTGCCGTGCTTGCGGCAGGCTGTACCATGACGGGCGGCGTCCCGCAGGAGGTGCCTGCTTCAGAGCTCGAGCCGCCGGAGGCGCTTATCAAGGCGCGGGTCGAAGACGCGGAACCGGCAGATGAGCAGCTGAATGCACTTCTGGAGAAAGCGGGCGCTTCTGTTCTCTCGGACAGTGAGCAAGCTGCGTTCTGCGCCTATCTGCTGGACAATTTTGACGAGCTGGAAGGGCGCGGCGTGCTCAACGCGGAATCGCGCTGGACAGCCGAGCGGCTGAGCGATACGGTTGCCTGCCTGACCATCTATCGGCCGGACGCACAGGATGAAGTCTTGGACGAGCTGATCTATCACAGAGAGACAGGACTTGTCAGCGACACGCGGTTCCGCTGCTATCAGGCATCTGTCGGAGACGACGCGCCGGAGAATGTCCGGACATACACGTACAATGCGCTGCTCAGCAGCGTCTATCAGAAGATCCCCTTCGAGTGCTTTGCGAACTATCTGGACGGGCATTACCGCGAGCTTTCCCCTCTCGGGCTGTGGAGCTATGACACCGTCTGGTCGGTCTCCATGACAGAGCGCGAGATGCGGCTGACGATCTCCGGCCTGCCGGGCGGCGGAAACGAGGCGTTTCTTTTGGATCTGGATACCATGCTGGTGCGCCGGGAGGAGACGGACACACAGCGCGCGATCTTTGCGCAGTGGTTTGATTTTGCTGTCCAATGGCGACTGGACAAGCTGCCGGTTTTCTGGTCTGATGAGACAGCGGAAGATGAAAATCATGGCCTGCCGGACGGCGCTTCGGCGTATCTCACATGGCTGTACGCGGTCAATCAGGAGACGCTGGACGCGCAGGGCTCGATCGATCCCGACTGGGCCTATGCCAATATCACAAAGTATTTCCCCATCCGGCGGCTGAGCTTTGACGATCTGCCGGACGTCTGGGAATTTAAAGACGGCGGGTATTCTCTGGGCCATGCCGATGCCGGGCGGAAGCCGCTCGTGCGGCTCGATTCGCTGGAAGCAGACGTTCTGGACGGCGAGACGGTTTACACGATGCAGCTGACGTTTTTGGCGACAGAGCACCCGGTCGGGGATGCGGAATGGGAGACGCTTCGTGCGCAGATCCTGTCGGGCGACGAAACCGGGCTTCTGGAATCGCACATCGACACGTACCGCTTCCGGTTTTCCGGCGGAGAACCGTATTTTCTGGAGCACAATGAGCTTATGATCTGTAGATAAGGAACAGGCACAGCCTTGGGTGGGCTGTGCCTGTTTCGTGCGTTATACTGAGAAATATTGGAGATCCGCTTGTAGGGGCCGATGCCCACATCGGCCCGTGAGGAAGTTGCGAATTTGCCGAAGGCCACCATAATACCGGTCTGTTCTGGCGGGCGGACAGAGTCGTCCGCCACTACAGGGAGTGCGAATGGGCGTTGTAGGGGCCGACGACTCTGTCGGCCCATTGGGAAATTGCAAATTCGCCGGAAACCTCCGTAAAACCTGTGCGTTCTGCTGGGCCGATGTGGGCATCGACCCCTACACTGAAGTATGGAAGTGCATACGAATTTGCCGGAAGACTTTCGCTTCTCACAGCTTCCTGCTGCTGCCCCTCAGGCGCTTCGCGCCAGCTCCCTTTTCAGAGAAGCCTTATTCCGCGCAGCATTCCTTGATGACGGCGACTGCTTTTTGCAGCTGCTCCATCGGGATATTGAGAGCGGGCAGGAGGCGGAGCTTGTCCTTGGCTTTGATGACCAGAACGCCCTTTTCGCGGCAGGCGGCAATGATGTCGGAGGCGTTTTTCTCCGTCTGGATGCCGAGCATCAGGCCGAGACCGGAGACGCCGAGAACGCCCTTCGCGCCGGTCAGCTCCTGTTTGATATACGCGGAGCGCTCCTCTACGCCCGCAAGCATGTTCTCGTCCAGACGGCTCAGGACGTTGATCGCGCCTGCACAGCAGACGGGATTGCCGCCGAAGGTCGAGCCGTGCGTTCCGGCGGAGAGCAC
This sequence comes from Oscillospiraceae bacterium, assembly GCA_902796245.1. Taxonomy (GTDB): domain Bacteria; phylum Bacillota; class Clostridia; order Oscillospirales; family Oscillospiraceae; genus CAG-170. The sequence goes on from CADBOK010000188.1 coordinate 13,225, forward strand.
GTTCTGCACCTTTTCGCCCAGCAGCGTCACGCCGAGCGGAAGGCCGCCGGCAAGGCCCTTGGCCGTGGAGACGATATCGGGCTGCACGCCGTAGTGCATATAGCCGTACAGCTTTCCGCTGCGGCCGTTGCCGATCTGCACCTCGTCGCAGATGAGAAGCAGGTCGTATTGTTCACACAGCTTCGCCGCGCCCTTGACGTACGCCTCGTCCAGCGGCATGACGCCGCCCTCGCCCTGCACGACCTCCATCATGACGGCGGCGCATTTGTTGGCTTTTATCAATTGTTCGAGATCGGCCAGATCGTTCGGCTCGGCGTAGACGAAACCCTCGGTCAGCGGGGTAAAATCATGATGGAACACGTCCTGACCGGTCGCGGCCAGGGTGGTGATCGTGCGGCCGTGGAAGCTGTTTTTCAGGGTGATAATGGTGGAATAGTCTTTGCCCTTCTTCTCCTCCGACCACTTCCGTGCGGCCTTGATGGCGCACTCGTTCGCCTCCGCGCCGGAATTGCCGAAGAAGACCTTCTTCATGCCGGTCTTCTCGCAGAGCATCTGCGCGAGCTTGGCGCAGGGCTCCGTATAATACAGATTCGAGATATGCTGAAGCGTACCGAGCTGATTTATGACGGCGGCCATCCATTCCTCGTCCGCCACGCCGAAGATATCAACGGCAATGCCGGTGGACAGGTCGATGTATTCCCTGCCTGTATCATCCCAGACGAGCGAGCCCTTGCCCTTGACGATTGTCACGGGGAAGCGCGCGTAGGTATTGGCAATATAGGTCTGGTCCAGTTTTTGTGTATCCATGTTTGCTCCTCCTATCTGGTGAACATCGTGCCGATGCCCTCATTCGTCAGCATTTCGATCAAGATCGCATGCGGGACACGGCCGTCGATGATGAACACGCGGTTGACACCCCACTCAATGGCATTGCGGCAGCACTCCGCTTTCGGGATCATGCCGCCCTGAATGACGCCATTGGAAATGAGCTCCGGCAGTTCGCCGACCTTGATGGACGAGATGAGCGTTGACGGGTCGTCCTTGTCCTTGAGAATTCCGGCGATATCCGTCATGGCGATCAGGCTCTCCGCGCCGAGTTCGCCCGCGATACGCGCGGCGGCGGTGTCGGCGTTGATGTTGTAGAGATTGCCCGCGTCGTCATAGCCGACCGTGGACACAACCGGGATATATCCCTTGTCGAGCACGTCCAGAATAGGCTTGACGTTCACGTTCGTGATTTCACCGACGTAGCCGAGCTCCGGCTTTTTGATCTTTGCCTCGAGCATATGCCCATCAAGGCCAGACAGGCCGATGGCGCTGCCGCCCTTGAGCTCGATGAGGTTCACGAGCGACTTGTTGATCTTGCCCGCCAGCACCATGAGCGCGACGCCGACGGCTTCTTCATCCGTGACCCGGACGCCGTCGACAAAGGTGCTCTGCTTGCCCATTTTGCCGAGCACCTCGGTGATCTCCGGCCCGCCGCCGTGCACCAGCACGACCTTCACGCCGATGAGCTGCAGCAGGCAGATATCCCGGATGACGGAATCCTTCAGATGCTCCGAAACCATGGCGTTGCCGCCGTATTTGACGACGACGATCTTTCCGCTGTAGTCCTGAATATACGGCAGCGCGTGAACAAGGACTCTGGCCCGCTGGGCGTTTGTGATATCCATGATGCTTCCTCCTGTTACGTCCGGTAGTCGCCGTTGATCTTTACATAGTCATAGGTCAGGTCGCAGCCCCAGGCTGTGGACGACGCTTCACCGGATTTGAGGTCGATCAAAATCTCGATCTCGTGCTCAAGCAGAATTTTCTTGGCCTGTTCCTCGGAAAAATCAACGCCTGCCCCGTTTTCGCAGACCAGAATCGTTCCGGCTTTGGACGCAAACTGCACATCGATTTTGTTTACGTCGACCGGCGCGCCGGAATAGCCGATGGCGCACAGGACGCGGCCCCAGTTGGCGTCGGCTCCGAACATGGCGGCCTTGGTCAGCGACGAGCAGATGACGCTCTTTGCGACGGTTTTGGCAATTTCCAGTGTCGGTGCACCGGAAACTTTACACTCTAGCAGCTTCGTCGCGCCCTCACCGTCGCCTGCGATGCAGCGGCAGAGATAGACGGTCACGGTATTGAGTGCCTGCATGAAAGCGGTGAAATCCTCACCTGCTTCCGTGATCTCCGGATTGCCCGCAAGGCCGTTGGCTAAAACCGTTACCATGTCGTTGGTTGAGGTATCGCCGTCAACGGAGACCATGTTGAAGGTGTTGGCGATGTCGGTTGAAAGCGCCTTTTGAAGCATAGCGGGAGAAATGGCGCAGTCGGTCGTGATGAAGACGAGCATGGTCGCCATGTTGGGGTGGATCATGCCGGAGCCCTTGCAGATGCCGCCGATCTTGCATTCCTTGCCGCCCACGGTAAAGCTGACGGCAATTTCCTTGCGTTTTGTGTCAGTGGTCATGATGCCCTCGGCGGCCTCGTCAGAGTGCGGGCCAAGGCATTTGACCAGCTCCGGGATCCCGGCGGCGATGGGCGCGATGTCGAGCGGCTGACCGATCACGCCGGTCGACGCGACCACGACGTCGGACGGGTCAATGTGCAGTGCCTGTCCCAGAAGACTGCTCATCTGTTCGGCAATTTCGATGCCGTTGGCGTTGCAGGTGTTGGCGTTTCCGCTGTTGCAGATGATTGCCTGCGCCTTGCCGTCTGCAAGATGCTGCTTCGTCACAACAAGCGGCGCGCCCTTCACCAGATTCGTCGTATACACCGCCGCCGCACTGGCCGGGACGCTGGAATAGATCAGCGCGAGATCCCGCTTTGTTTTATTCTTCCGTATGCCGCAGTGGACGCCGGAGGCCGAAAAGCCTGTTGCGGCACAGACGCCGCCTTCAATCTGTTTCATTTGTATTTCCTCCCTGTTACAGTTCCAGACCCAGCGTTTTTTCCGCGCCGGTCACTAAATTCATACACTCGACAGCCGCGCCGGAGGCCCCCTTGCCGAGATTGTCGTAGACGGCCAGCAGGAGCATACGCTGCTCGTTGCCCGCGACCGTGATCTTCATGCTGTCCAGACCGGACTGCGCGGCAGCGGACAGGAAGCCGCCCTCAGCCGCCGCATCCGTATAGGAGACGACCGGACCGGTATAAAGGGCTTTGTAGGCGTGTTTCACGTCTTCCATGCCTGTGCCCGGCTTCAGCCAGTCTGCAAACAGTGGGACAGTCACCTGCATGCCGCTGTAGAAGTCCGCGACGACCGGGCAGAAGACCGGCTCGCTTGCAAGACCGGTGACGGTCTTCATTTCCTTCAGGTGCTTGTGCGTCTGGCCAAGTGCGTACTGGCGCGGTGCGTTCAGCAGCGGACTGCGCGCCGGCGCGCGGTATTCCGCAATCATCTTTTTTCCGCCGCCGGAATAGCCGGTCAGCGAATAGCAGCTCAGAAGCACATCCGGCGCAAGCAGTCCTGCCGAAACAAGCGGATAGACCAGCGCAATAAATCCGCTGGCATGGCAGCCAGGGACGGCGATGCGCTTCGCCTGCCGGAGTCTTGCCTCCTGCACCGGGGAAAGCTCCGGGAAGCCGTAGCACCAGCCAGGCTCCGTTCGGTGCGCCGTGGAGGTATCAAGCACGACGGTATCAGGATTTTCGACCCAGGACGCGGCCTCGCGCGCTGCGTCGTCCGGCAGGCACAAAAACACGACGTCCGCCTCGTTAAGCAGCCTTCTTCGGCTCACCTCCAGCTTACGCTCTGCCTCCGGGAGCGTCAGAAGCTGAATATCTGCCCGTTCGTGCAGACGGTCGAAGATGCGCAGGCCGGTCGTCCCGGCGCTGCCGTCGATAAACACCTTTTTCATCCAGATCCCTCCACAGACGCCTTTCCGGCGTTTCGTTTGCTATAATATACATCATCATGCATGATTATGCAAGCAAAAAATAATATATTCATTAGATTTGTTGATATATACATCTAGCGGTGAATATTCTTTGCGATTTTAGACAGTTTGACACGCGGAAGCAAAAGGCTTCCCCTTATTCAAAGGGAAGCCTTTTGCGCGGCTGGTCAGCCGGGGGTTTTCCAGTACGGTTTCCCGTCCTGCTCTACAACGTTCATGACGGAAAACTCCGGAATACGTTCGAACGGTTTCTCCGGCTCAAACGGAAGCAGCTCTGCCTCTGCCGATGCGGGTTCCGGTTCTGGCTCCGGTTCCGGAGTCTGGTCGGTAAGAATCCGCGTCTGCTCCGTAAACGGGCAGCTTCTGTTGGAGATCCTTATTTGCAGCCGGAGCCCATCCGGCTCCGGCTGTGGGACACCGAGAATGGTGCGGACGCCGTCCGTCTCAGCAAGCAGACGGATGGGATAGTCCCAATCTCTGCTGCATGCGGCTCTGACGTTCCAATACAGACCGTCCCGTTCGGCCTGAAGCGTCCCCTCCCGGACGCCGGTGATCGGATATGAAAGCATAAAAACACCTCCTGCAAACAATATGCAGGAGGTGCTTTCCATATTCCATGCGGCGGCTCAGCTGCCCTGAAGGCCAAAGCTGACAGCAAGAGCAGAATCGACCTGCTCCATGACGCTGCGGTCCGCATGGCCGGTATGCTCGCGCAGGCGGCGCTTGTCGATGGTCCGGATCTGTTCGAGCAGAATGACGGAGTCCTTCGTGAGGCCCACATCGTGGCCGGTCAGCGAAATGTGCGTCGGCAGACGCGCCTTGCCGGTCTGGCTGGTAATCGCAGCGGCAATGACCGTCGGCGAATGCTTGTTGCCGGTGTCGTTCTGCACGATGAGTACAGGCCGGCACCCGCCCTGCTCACTGCCCACGACCGGGCTCAGATCGGCGTAAAAAATGTCGCCGCGTTTCACGTTCGTATCCATTTGCTTCACACTCCGCGGAAAAAGTACGCGCGCGTTTCGCGCCGCTGTTTCTATTCTCCCACGCAGAGGTCAAAAATAAACGGGGAACTCTCGCTTTCTTTTCGCGTCCGGATGCTTCCACTTCATACTATGCAGAAAGCGGCGAAAAATGGCGGATTTTCAGACGATGTATTGCAGGATCTGCGATGTCTCCGCGCCGCGGTGGCAGATGCGCGGGATGCGCTTGCTGATCTGGCAGAGGAGCTCATAATTGATCGTGCCCTGCGCGGCGGCGAGACGCTCGCACGGCACGAGCGCGCCGTCGCCGTCATAGCCAAAGATCGTCACGATATCGCCGGGCTTTGCGTCCGGCACATCCGAAACGTCCAGCATGCACATATCCATGCAGATCCGGCCAATGACGGGAACCATTTTCCCTTGCAGATAGAAGCTCGCTTTTCCCGTCAGCAGACGGCTCAAGCCGTCGGCGTAGCCGATGGGCAGGACGGCGACGCGGGTATCGCGCGCAGTTCTGTAAAGACGGCCATAGCTGATATCCGTTCCGGCCGGGACGGTGCGCACCTGCGCGATCATGGAATGCAGCGACATCATGGGCCGCAGGCTGATTGCGCCCTCCAACTCCTCCGACGGGGCGTTGCCGTAGGTGATGATGCCGGGGCGCACCATATCAAGCGCGAATTCCGGATACAGGATCGTCGCGCCGGAGTTGCAGCAGTGGCGGAGCTCCGGCTTGATCCCGACGCCCTCCATGGCGCTGAGCATGTCCAGAAAACGCTTGTATTGCAGCTTTGTAAACGAAACATCCTCCTCGGCCCGGCTGTCGGCAACGCAGAAATGCATAAAAACGCCCTCGATATGCAGATGCGGCAGCGCTGCGACCTGCTTCAGCTCGTCCAGTGTCCGGTCGTTATCATAGGCGAAGAAGCCGATGCGCGTCATGCCGGTATCAAGCTTCAGATGTACGTTCAGGATATAGTTTGTCCCGGCCAGCGCCTCATTCAGCTCCTGCGCGTAAGCGAGCGAATGCACCTCCTGCGTGATATCGAGGAAGATCATATTCGCAGCGTATTCCGGCGGTGTATAGCCGAGAATCAGGATCGGCAGGCGCACCTCGCCGCGGCGGATCTGCACAGCTTCTTCCAGATTGGAGACAGCCAGATACTCCGCGCCGAGGTCGGCCAGCGCGCGGCTGACCGGCACGGCCCCATGGCCGTAGGCGTCGGCCTTCATCACGCCGAGAAAGCGCGTGCCAGACGGCAGATGAGCACGGATCGAACGATAGTTGTATTCCAGATTGTCGAGCGAAATATCCGCCCAGGTTCTTTTGAGTGTTTTCATATCTATTCCTCTGTCGATTGCGTCGGCTGACGCATTGAAAATGCGGAAATATCCGCGCACAGAACCATCCGTCCCTCGAAGCTCAGCTCCGCGCGGACAGGTACGAACGGCTCCTGAGAAAACCAGGTATCGACGACAAACTCTTTTTCCTCGTAACCCATCCGGTAGGTCGTCCGCAGAAGGCCGTCTTCCGTGCCGGTCGAGTCAATGTACTCCCCCGCCCAGCACTGGCCTAAAACATACGGCGCGGCCAGCGGCGCGAGATTGCCGTTTGCCAGCGAGCCAAGGCCGAGCTGCATCCCATCATACGAGACGGACGCAGCAGTGTCTTTGACCTGCGCCTGAATGCCCGCGATCGATTCCGGCTCCGTCACGGTGACGGATGCACCTGTCTCGGGCGAGAATTCACAGTCCAGCGTAAATGATGCGGCGGTCTCGCCGTAATCCGCCGTGATTGCAGCGGTGAATGAGCATCCGCCTGACTGCAAAAGCGCCGTGCGAAACGTCAGCGGCGGCTGGGCCGGGCTTTTGGCTGAACAGGCAGACAGCAGCATGGGAAACGTGCAGAGAAGAAGCGCCAGTTTTTTTCGCAACAAAGATCACCCTTATGGCAGAAGTCGCGGAATGCGCAGCAGCAGATCCTCCGGCACCATGCCATACTCCCCCAGCTCATGCGCCGCAAGATCGGCGGCGGCGCCGTGCAGCCATGCGGCTGCTGCGGCAGCCTCCAGCGGCATGATATGCTGGCCCAGAAGCGACGCAAGCATTCCAGCGAGGATATCGCCGCTGCCTCCGGTCGCGAGGCCGGGGTTTCCTGTATGGTTTACATAAACATTCAAGCCATCGGTAATGATCGTCCGGCTGCCCTTGAGCAGAAGGACGGCATGCGTCCGGTTTGCGAGGCGCATCGCCTCCTGCGTCCGGTCAGCTGCTTTGGGGTCTCCGCCCATCCGCAAAAACTCACCGTCATGCGGCGTGAGTATAACCGGACAGGCACATCCGCGCAACACATCTATATGCGGCGCGACGGCGTTTATGCCGTCTGCGTCCAGCACGAGCGGCGCGCGGCAGACGGAAAGGACAGCCTGCACCAGCCGCGTCAGTTCCTCCGAGCGGCCAAGGCCGGGGCCGAGCAGCACGGCATCCATTTCGGGAAGCCTTTCTGTAATTACGGGCAGTGAGGCCATGCAGAGCCGTCCGGCGCTGTCGCACGGGAGCGGAAAGACGATCTCACTCCCCGCGCCCGCGGCAATAACCGGGTAAATCTTTTCGGGTACGCCGAGATACACAAGGCCGCTGCCCGTGCGGAGCGCAGCCTTCGCTGCAAGCCTCGCCGCGCCGGTCAGGCCTTCGGAGCCGCAGAGCAGAAGGACTCTTCCGTAATCGCCCTTGTGGCTCTCCCGCCGCCGGACCGGCAGCAGCTCCCCTACCAGCTTCCTGTTCGTGCATTGCGCTGTCCATGCAGGTCTTGCCATTTCCGCAGCCCTCCATATTCTTATGTAAACTTATAATTGCTTTTCCAACAATACGAGCCGAACGTTCGGGATGCTGTTGAACGCGCACGGCACGATATCCGCTTCCCGGTAGCCGAGCTGCGCGTATAAGCGACGTGCGGCGGCATTTTTTTCGTTGGTATCCATCCGCAGCACGGTGCAGCCCAGTTCTCTTGCCGTATCCTCATAGAATTGCACAAACGCGCGGCCGATACCCCGGCCGGAAAGCGCAGGATCGACGGTCAGCGTGTGCAGGACGAATACGGCGCTTTCCTCGGCCTCGTAGGCCCAGCGGCCCTCTGCGTAGACATCCACCTGCTTCTGATTGAGAATGCCGGACGCCGCAACGCGGCCTTCCGTCTCGCAGACATACAGATCGTTCCGGCCAAAAGCCAGCTCTGCGTCAAGCCGCGTGGGGTATACGCCGGTAACCCAGCCGATGGTCACGCGGCCAGCGTCCTCCTGCGCATGGATCTTGTCATAAATTGCTGTTACAGCATCGAGGTCAGATGCGGCTGCCCTCCGAAAGGTCAGCGTTTTTGTATTCATTTCTGTGTATCCTCTTTTCTACAAACTGTCCGACCAGATGCAGGACCTGTCTCCGACATTTCCACAGCAAAAACGCAATGCTCAGCATCAGCACGACGAGCGCAGCGGAGCCTAACCAGTTGCCCTTTACAAGATTGCTGCCAAGCCAGCAGTACACAAAGGTACTGAATGCGCTGCCGAAGAACATGGCGAGCGTAAACTCCCACGGCTTCAGCCGGGAGCGGCTGGCGGCAATGGAAATAATGCCGTTCGGGAGAACCGGCAGGAAGCAGAGCGTCACGACCATATAGGCCGGGTGTTCGGATTTTGCAACTAGATCGAGCTTGTCATTGCCGGTATCCGGCAGGAATTTATCGAGGTACTTTCCCAGACGCTGGTAAAGCGTAAAGCTGATTCCGTGCGCGATTGAGGAGGAGATCAGACAGATGGCGAACGCGCGCCAGACGCCGTAGACGACGCCGGCGGCCACATTGACAATCACGCCGGAAATGACGATGGACCAAACCTGCACCATCTGCAGAAGCGCCATGTATAAAATACCTGTGAACGACATGTCGCGGCTTAAATACGCCTCCAGCGCCTGCTCATCTCCGCTGCGCAGCAGCGGAATAATATCCGGCATCGTCTGCTTCACCACAAGATAGACCAACAGCAGCGCCACCAGCACAAAAAGCGCCATGACGCAGCTGCGGATAAGCTTTGTTTTCTTCATCATAAACCTTGCTCCAGCTTGGAATTGGATCTATTTTAACATATTCACAGCGAAAATGCAATCGTCCGTGTGCGCAAAATATACATATTATGGTTTTTAAAGCATCCCATAGGTTTTCCGCGCGCGGCGTTTGGAGACAGGCGTGACGCGCTCCAGAATTTCCAGTACCTGCGCGGTCAGCACGCGGTTTTCCACATCCAGAATTCTCTGCGGCTTCGCACCCGGATATGGAACTCCCTCCGGTGCGTCTTCCAGCAGCTGCGCAAGCGCCAGATGATTTTTGACAAATACCGTGTTGTCGCAGACCAGCAGGACAGGCTTGTCATTGACATAGAACTGATACTCGCCGAACATCCGCTTGTAATCCACGCCCTGGATTCCCTCAAGCTGCGTACAGACAAAATCAAGATACTCCTTTGTCGTCGCCATCGTGTTCTGCCTCCCTTTTTCTGATGCAGTGATTATATCCGCGTGTATTCTGCCTGTCAAGGCAGAAAAACGGGACTGGAAAACGCAGCGGTTCCGTGATAAGATACGCTCAGCTTCATAAGAAAGAAGGGGTTTCTCTGCTGTATCTCGGACTGCTGCTTCTGGCCGGTATTTTACAGGGCGTCATGGTTTCGTTCAACGGGCAGATGGGCAATTATTTCAGCTTATTCGGCATCTGCTTTTTTGTGCATGCGATCGCGCTCATTCTGCTGTTTGCATATCTGCTGGCAAAACGGCAGACACTGCGCTTTGCGGGCGCACCGTGGTACGTGTATCTTGTCGGCGTGATGGGCATCGCCATTGTCGCTTCGTCCAGTTGGTGTACGCTGCATGTCGGCGCAAGTGCGTTTATGGCGCTTTCAACCGCAGGGCAGCTCGTCTCCTCCGCGCTCATCGACCGGTTCGGCCTGTTCGGTATGCCGGTCACGCGCATCCGCAGACAACAGCTGCCGGGCTACGCGCTGGTACTGCTGGGCGTAATTCTGGTCGTTCTGAATTGAAGGAGGGCTGACGCATGATCTATTATCTGACCGCTTTGATAAACGGCTTTTTCAACTCCATCAACCGCATGACCAACGTCCGGGCCGGAAAGCTGTTCGGCACGGCAAACGGCGCACTCATCAACTATGTGGAGGCAACGGTTCTGTCGCTGCTGCTGATGCTCGTACTGAAAAACGGAAACGAGCTGGCTTGGGGGCATATCGTGTCCGTTCCGTGGTGGGTATACCTCGGAAGTGTCTGCGGGCTGCTGGCGCAGCTTTTGCAGATTGTCGGAACGCTGCATTCGAACACGCTTGTTTCATCGGTTCTGATGCTGGCTGGAAATCTCGGGATGTCTCTGGCGCTTGACTATGTGTTCTACGGAACATTCAGCCTGCTGCGTGCAGTGGGAATTTTCCTGATCCTGACCGGCATGGCCTGGGTGGAAAAAGAGAAGAAACCGGAACCGAAGGATAGCGCTGCCAACGGCAAATGAGTTTACATAACAGCAGCCCTCGCAGCGCAAAGCGCGGCGAGGGCTGCTTGTGTATATAGCGTTACAATTCCAAGACCGAAGGATATTGTTCCAGCAGAAAAACACCCGGGAGATCTGCGCCGAAGCGGGCCATGTTGCGCTCGCATTTGCGGCGGATGCCGCAGGCGTCCTTTTCGTCGATGGGAATGTGGTAGATATAATTCTTTTCCGCTGCTCCCAGCACCAACTCGCGCGTCTCTGGATGGGACAGATACTGCCCGTTCCAGAACGCCGCTTCCGCCCGTCTTCCGTGCAGAATGGCACGGTGACGGGCCGTATCAATCTGCGCGTCGGCAGTCACATAGACGCTTTTTCCGGCAGCGGAGATCCAGTATACCGCATGAGGAAGCGTCTCCATGCCCGGAACTGGAATATGCGGAAATATGCTGCATTCGACCGTAAACGGGCCGAACTGCATCGTCAGACGCTCCGGTGTGTCCGGCTGCGGCAGAAATACCGGCATGTCACAGGCTGCACGGAGCTGCTCCGTGCGGCTTGCACTGTAGTGGTCGGGGTGCGCGTGGGTGAAGAGAATGCCGCAGACAGCGTCATAGGGCGGCTTGCCTGCCAGCATGTTTGCAAAGGCTTCGGGTGGCAGGCCGTAATAGCAGCGGTATTGCTTGTTGAGCGCGTCGAGCAGGAGCGCGCTTCCGTCCTGCTCCAGCACAAGTCCGCAGTTACTGACCAGCGTGATTCTCATCGCAGCAGCTCCAGAAATTCCTGCTCGGACAGAACCGGGACCCCCAGCTCATTGGCCTTTTTCAGCTTGCTCCCCGCGTTTTCACCCGCGACGACATACGTCGTCTTTTTGGAGACGGACGAGGCAGCTTTGCCGCCGAAGCCCTCGATCTTCTCCGTCGCCTCTTCGCGAGTAAAGAGGCTCAGCGCGCCGGTCAGGACGAAGGTCTTGCCCGCGAAACGGGTATCTGTAATCTGCGTGGTTGACATAAAGTTCACACCAGCTTCGCGCAGGCGCGCAATGAGATCCTGCGACTGCGGACTGGCAAAATAGTCGAGAATGTTCTGCGCCGTCGTCTCGCCGATGTCGGGCACGGCGGTCAGGTCTTCGAGCGCCGCGTTCTGCAGCGCGTCAAGGCTGCCGAACGTACTAGCCAGAACCTTGGCCGCCTTGCTGCCGACCTGCCGGATGCCGAGGGCACACAGGAGGCGGGACAGGTCGTTCTGCTTGCTGGCCTCAATAGCGGCTTCCAGATTCGCGGCGGACTTTTTACCCTGTCCGGGAAGCTCCGCAAACGCGGCGTAATCCAGCCGGTAGAGGTCGGCGGGATTGGATACCATCTTCTGTTCGATCAGCAGATCAATGATCGCGCTGCCGAGGCCGTCGATGTTCATGGCCTCACGCGAGACAAAGTGTGCAAGATTGCGCGACAGCTGTGCGGGGCACTCCGCACCGGTGCAGCGCAGGGCAGCGCCGTCCTCGTCGCGCACGACGGGCGCGCCGCAGACGGGGCATCTGTCCGGCAGATGGTACGGCTGCGCGCCCTCCGGGCGTTTGGCCAGTACGACCTCGAGAATTTCGGGGATGATCTCCCCTGCCTTGCGGATTTTGACGGTATCGCCGATGCGGATGTCCTTGTCAGTGATGAAGTCCTGATTGTGAAGCGTCGCGGCCATGACAGTCGTTCCGGCCAGATGGACAGGCGCGACGACGGCGCGTGGAGTCAGAACGCCCGTGCGGCCAACCTGCACAACGATATCCTCCAATACCGTCTCCTTGACCTCAGGCGGGTATTTGAAGGCCGCAGCCCAGCGCGGGAATTTGGCCGTGCTGCCGAGACGGGCGCGGCCCGCGAGGCTGTTGAGCTTCATGACGGCCCCGTCAATGTCATACGGCAGGTCATAGCGTGTTTCGCCAAGATTTTCAATCAGCTGCTCCGCTTTTTCCATGTCGCGGCAGAGTGTATAGGGAATGACCTTGAATTTCAAACTCCGCAGATAGTCCAGCGTCTCGCTGTGGGTCTGGAACTCCGCGCCCTCGGCCAGCTGTAAATTGAAGATCAGAATGTCCAGCCTGCGCTTTGCCGCGATGCCGGGGTCCAGCTGGCGTAGGGAGCCTGCCGCTGCGTTGCGCGGGTTGGCAAAGAGCGGCTTTCCGAGCTTTTCCTGCTCGGCATTAAGCGCCTCGAAGCTGGCGCGGGGCATGAAGACCTCGCCGCGCACGATCAGGCGGGCGGGCGCATGCTCCAGCGTCATGGGAATGGAGCGGATGGTCTTGAGATTTTCCGTCACATCCTCGCCGATCAGGCCGTCGCCGCGCGTCGCGCCGCGGACAAATTGTCCGTCGACGTATTCCAGCGCAACGGACAGTCCATCAACCTTCGGTTCGACGGAATATTCCGCGTCCGGCTCCTCCTCGCGCACATGCGCGTCGAAATCGCGCAGTTCGTCATAGGAAAACACGTCCTGCAGGCTTTCCAGCGGGGCGGCGTGCCGCACCTTGACAAATTCGCTCAGCGCCTGCCCGCCGACGCGGCGCGTCGGACTGAGAGGCGAAGCGTACTGCGGATACTGCGCTTCCAGCTCCTCAAGACGGCGCAGCTTGTGGTCGTAGTCATAATCGCTCATTTCGGGGTTATCGAGCACGTAGTAAAGATACCCTGCGTGTTCAAGCTCTCTGGTGAGCTGTTCAATCTCCTGTTTCGGTTCCATATTGATCCCAGCCTTCTGTTGTGGTTAGATGTCCTAGGTTTACATAAGTTTCTGGTACCGTGCCGACGATCACAGTCTGCGCGACCATGACGTCGCTGTCCACGTCGACCGTTTCATAGCCGACGGTCGTCAGGATGGTCAGGCTGATGGTGAATTTCACCTTCAGCGTCTGTAACGTCTGGTTGATCCCGGCTGCGGTAAAATCCGAGAAAAAGTCAGCATTCGACATGGTGAGGCTGACGGCCTTGACCGGCAGCTCCGGGCCGGTTCCGGCCAGCAGATCTGGCAGCAGCAGATTTCCGATTGGGATGCCCATCTGCTGCGTGTTGATCTCGTCGATCAGGCCGCCCAGAATGTCCAGCACCTCAATTTTAAGGCGCTCGACCTGCGTCATGTCGGTGCGAAGCGCGGTGATACGGCCCTCCACATCCTTTTCCAGCACGATCACACGGGAAAAATCCGTGTCGCCCTTGCGGAGCATTTCGCTGACGGCCTCTATGATGGCGTTTGACGCGGCGTTGACTGCCTGATTGCGCGCAAGCTCGCGGATATACGGCGACAGATGCAGCTCCACGAGCAGAACCAGCCCCGTCAGTACGAGCAGCGGGATGATCAGCAGCAGTCTTCTGCGTCTTCGTTTTCTCCGGCTCATCTCCATACACCCCCAGCATAGCCTATGCCGGGGAAAGCCGGGTATTACAGCTTTTTCATGTGCTGGCTCGCCGTGTTTGCCATGAGGCGCTTCGTGCCAACGCCGTCGAAAGCAATCTCCAGCAGAGCGTCGTTGCCCATGGGCAGAACTGTCAGAACCATGCCGCGGCCAAATGCCTTATGCTGCACCATCTCCCCTGCCGCGAAGCTGACCTTGGGGGCAGCCTTCGGCTGTGTGTGGACGGAATAGTCCTTCTGCGGCTTCGGCCGCGCGGGGATCTGGGAAAAGTCGTTGTATGCATCGCCGTAGATGCTGACTCTGCCGAACGAACCGTATTGCCGGGGTGCGGACTGCGCATAGCTTGGCTTCGGCGCGCCAATACGTTTGACCGACTCCGCCGGAAGCTCGTCCACAAAGCGGGAGGGCAGATTCGTCGTGGTGCGTCCGTAGAGCATACGCTGCCGGGCGTAGGAAATGACAAGATTCTGCTTGGCTCTGGTGATGGCGACGTAGCACAGGCGGCGCTCTTCTTCCAGCTCCTCCGGCTCATTCAGGCAGCGGTTCGAGGGAAACAGGCCCTCTTCAAAGCCGGTAAGAAACACATTCGGGAATTCCAGGCCCTTTGCCGCGTGCATCGTCATCATGACGACGGCGTCGGCATCCGGGTCATACTGTTCAATATCCGTGTAAAGCGCGATTTCCTCCAAAAATCCTGCCAGCGTGGGCGTATCGGTGTTTTCCATGTAAGCAAGGATGCTGGATTTGAGTTCACGGACATTTTCGGCGCGGGTACGCGCTTCGATATCATCCTTTTCCTCGAGCATTTTCAGATACCCGGTGCGGAGCATGACCTCCTCGTAAAAGTCCGGCAGAGAAAGCGTCGTCAGAAGCTCGGCGCATTCCTCGATTACGACCGTGAAGGCCATGAGCTTTGCGGCAGACTTTTCAAGGCTCGGATAGCTGTACGGGTCGGAGACGACCGTATAGAGCGGAACGCCTGCGGCAGCAGCCTGCCGCTGCGCCATTTCGAGCGTTTTTCCGCCGATGCCGCGCGGCGGATTATTGATGATACGCTGCAATCTCAGCTCGTCGGCACGGTTGTTAATCACGCACAGATAGGCCAGCATGTCCTTGACCTCGGCGCGGTCAAAAAATCGCGTGCCGCCGATGATGCGGTATGGAATGCCGCTGCGCTTGAACGCATTTTCCACTGCGTTCGACTGCGCGTTCGTACGGTAGAGCACGGCAAAGTCCTTGAAATTCCTGCCCTTGGACATGGAAATGATGCGGCTGGAAATATAATTGGCCTCGTCCGATTCGCTCGACGCCTCGTAGACCGTGATGCGGTCGCCTGCGGCGTTCTGCGTCCAGAGTTTTTTGCCCTTGCGGCCCCGGTTGTGCGAGATGACGGCGTTGGCTGCGTTCAAAATTGCCTGCGTGGAGCGGTAGTTCTGTTCCAGGCGTATGACGCGGGCGCCCTTAAACTGCTTTTCAAAGGAAAGGATGTTCTCAATGGTCGCGCCGCGGAATTTGTAGATGGACTGGTCGTCGTCGCCGACGACACAGATATTCTCGTACCCGCCCGCGAGCAGGGCCGTCAGCTGGTATTGCAGCTGGTTCGTGTCCTGATACTCGTCGATCATGACGTAGTGGAATTTGCGCTGGTAATACGTCCGCACGTCCTCGAACTGCTCGAGCAGCTCAACGGTCTTGAGGATGATATCGTCAAAGTCCAGCGCATTGGCCTCGTGCAGGCGCTTTTCGTATTCGGCGTAGAGCTGCGCAATGCGCTCCATGCGGTAATCGCCGGATTTTCCGGCGTGTTTGGAGAACTGTTCGGGGCCCTGCCGCTTGTCCTTGGCTTTGCTGATGACGGAAAGGGCCAGCCGCGGCGGGAGGGATTTTTCGTCAAGACCGAAGTCCTTCAGGATATCCTTCATGACGCGCTCGGAATCGCTTGTGTCATAGATTGTGAAGCGGCCCGTGTAGCCGTCCAGCCGGTCGATCTCCCGGCGGAGGATGCGGCAGCAGGCGGCATGAAACGTCATGGCCCAGACGTCCATGGCATAGTCACCGAGCAGCGCCTGCAGTCTGGACTTGAGTTCATTCGCAGCCTTGTTGGTGAACGTGATAGCGAGAATTGACCACGGCGCAGCAGGCCGCAGCGCGCACAGCCGCTCAGCCTGCTGCTGCATGGCAGGATCGCGCGTTTTCAGATAGTCCTCGAGATATGTAACGTCCTCTTCCGTGATGTACTCCGGAATTTCGTTTGAGTCGGAACCTTCGCCGAAGGCAATGAGGTTGGCAATGCGGTTGATGAGAACGGTCGTCTTGCCGCTGCCTGCACCGGCCAGCAGCAGCAGCGGGCCCTGCGTTGTTAGAACGCCCTCGCGCTGCATGTCGTTCAGGTTCTGGAAGCGCGCGGCGATCACAGCGCGGCGCGCGGATAAGAACCGGGCTTCAAATGTCTGTTCCATAGCTTCCCCTTGCGGGCAATGTCGTCAATCTGCGCAGCACCCTGTAGGGGCCGACGACTCTGTCGGCCCGATCAATGCTGCAAATTCGCCGCAGATTTCCGGAAAACGTACTGCATTCTGCGGGCGGACAGAGTCGTCCGCCCCTACGCCTGTACTGAGTGTCTACGAATTCGCCGAAAATCAATGCGAAATCCGCAGCACCCTGCTGCACGACCTCTCCGACTCAGCGCTCCCGCGCAGTGTCTCTTATGACATTGCCTTTTCAATAAACTACGGATATTCTACCGCATTTTGACCGATTTGTCGATATCAAAAAAACGTTCGAAGCCGTTCTAGGGCTTTCTTTTCGATGCGGCTGACCTGCACCTGCGACACGCCGATGAGACCGGCAACGCGCTGCTGGGTCAGGCTGTGATAATATCGGAGCTGGATGACAAGGCGCTCCTTGTCGTTCAGGCGGGCAAGCGCCTCCTGCAGGGCCATGCGCTCGAGCAGCTTTTCCTCCATGCCGTCGGTACACAACACGTCTTCGAGCGAAAAGCCCTCTTCGCCAGTCTGGCGCTGGATGGACTCGGTCGCGCTGGTAGCCGTTTCAGCAGCCGCGATCTCCTCCGGTGAAAGGCCAAGTGCCTCAGAAAGCTCGGAGACTGTCGGGTCGTGTCCAAAATCGCCGGTCAGGCGCTCGCGCGTCTTTTTGATGGCGGCGGCGCGCTCCTTGACGCTGCGGCTGACCTTGACAGCCCCGTCGTCGCGCAGGAAGCGGCGGATCTCGCCTGCGATCTTGGGAACGGCATAGGTGGAAAACTGTGTGCCGTAGGCCGTGTCAAAGCCCTCGACCGCCTTTAAAAAGCCAACGCAGCCGAGCTGGAACAGGTCGTCCGGCTCCACGCCGCGGCCAAAATACCGCCGGGCGATCGACCAGATGAGGCCGGTATTTTCCGTCACGAGACACTCGGATGCATTTTTGTCTCCCTGCTGCGCGCGCTGGATGAGCGTGATGGTGTCGCTCAAGCGTTTTTCCTCCGCTGCACGATCTTGCGCTTCATATGTACCGTCGTGCCCCTGCCGGGCTTTGACGTGACCTGCAGAGAGGTCATGAAGCTCTCCATGATCGTAAAGCCCATACCGCTGCGCTCCGGGCCGCCGGTCGTGTACATAGGCGCGCGTGCCTTTTCCACATCTTCCATGCCGCAGCCCTTGTCGCGGATGACGATATCCAGAACGCTCTCCGGCAGAATGCGGCAGCGGATGGTCACAGTGCCGAGGCAGTCGCGGTAGGCGTGGACAATGCAGTTGGTCACGGCCTCGGACACGGCGGTCTTGATGTCGTTCAGCTCCTCGAGATTCGGGTCGAGCTGGGCGGCGAAGCATGCCACTGCCGCGCGGGCAAAGGATTCGTTGGACGACCGGCTGGGGAAGGTCAGCGTCATTTCATTTTCAGCTTTCATGGACAAGGCTCCTTTCATCTTCCAGAGTTGCAATGCGCTCAATGCCGGAGGCCTTGAGCACCTTCATCGGCTGCGGCGGGACGCTTCTGAGCACGACCTCGCCGCGCAGCTGCCGCATGCGGCGCACGCAGGAGATCACGATGGCGATGCCGCTTGAGTCCATAAACGTGACCTCGCGGAAATCCAGCACGCAGACACGCGGCAGATAGAGGTCAATTTTGTTGCCCAGAACACGCATGATATCCTTCGCGCTGTGATGGTCAATCTCGCCGCGCAGCGCGACGGTCAGATGCTTGTCCTGCAAAAAGCTTGTGAGATTCATTTGTTCGCCTCCAAAATAGAAAATGGACACACAGGGTTTTTCCTGTGTGTCCATTATAGAAGCTTTTACGCGCGGGTTTGGTCGAAGGAATTACCGGCGCAGACGCTTTTCACTTTCTTCGAGCTGCGCAAGCAGGGCGCGGTTCTTTTCGAGCTTTTCGCGCTGCTCGGCCACGACCTTTTCAGGGGCGCGGGAGACGAAGGCTTCGTTCGAAAGCTTGCCCTCGAACATGGCGATCTGCCTGAGGCAGTTCGCCTTTTCCTTTTCGATGCGGGCCAGCTCCTTCTCGAAGTCGATGAGCTCCTCCAGAGGAATATAGAGCTTGGCATCGTTTGTGACGACGCAGACCATGTTCTCGTGTCCCTCGGGGTCAGCATCGCAGATAATAACCTGATCGGCGTAGGCCAGACGGCAGATAAAGCCCGTGCCCTGCCGGAAGATCTCACCCTTGTCGGACACGACGTAGAGCGTGCTCTTCTTCGACGGCGGGACGTTCATCTCTGCGCGGCGGTTGCGGATGGAGCGGATGGCGTTCATGACAGACTCCATGTGCGCAGCCTCGACAGAGAAATTCAGGTTCTCGTCGTACTTCGGCCAGTCGGCCAGCATGAGGAATTTGCCCTCGTGCGGGATAGCCTGCCAGATCTCCTCGGTGATGAACGGCATAAACGGGTGCAGCAGGCGCAGGAACTGGTCAAGCACATAGACCAGCACCTTCTGCGCGGCCAGCTTGCTCTTTTCGTCCTCGCCATAAAGGCGCGCTTTGGTGAGCTCGATATACCAGTCGCAGTAGGTGTCCCAGATAAAGTCGTAGACCTTCGCGGAGGCCACGCCCAGTTCGTAGGCGTCCATGTTCTCTGTGACCTCTTTGATGAGCGTATTGAGCTTGGAAAGCACCCACTTATCCTCAATCTCGAGGTCGGCCGCGTCGGGAAGGCCCGTCTCCTCAACGGTCAGGTTCATAAGCACATAGCGGCTCGCGTTCCAGATCTTGTTGGCGAAGTTGCGCATGGCCTCGCACTTTTCGACGTAGAA
>CADBOK010000189.1 GCA_902796245.1 Oscillospiraceae bacterium
GCTGCCGGTCACATTGGGAGTTTTCAGATACACCCTATGTAAGTTGGTCAGGGCTCCATCATCAGGCGGATGATCTGCCGGTCGGTGTCGGCCATGCCGGTGTGGGCCAGCGCGCCGACGGTCTCGATCGTGTGCTCGATGCCGGATTTGACGATGCCGTCGCCGGCATAGAACTGGTTGCCGCAGCGGTACATGTGGTAGCCAAGCAGGCCCGCGTCGACGCTCGTGGCGATCTTTGCCGCGCAGGAGGGCTTGGCGCCGTCACAGATGATGCCGGAGGTGATGGCCATAGCGTTGACCAGCGTATGCTTGATCTGCTCATACCCGCCGCCATAGAGGTAGGTGATGCCCGCCCCCGCGCCGCACCCGGCCGAGACCGCGCCGCAGTAGGCCGAAAGCGTCCCGATGTGCGCCTTGATATGGATCGTGCTGAGATTGGAGACCGCCAGCGCCCGGTAGAGCGTCTCGCGGCTCACGCCCAGCTCCTCGGCGTAAACCACGACCGGCACGGATGCCGTGATGCCCTGGTTGCCGGAGCCGGAGTTGATGATGACCGGCAGCTCGCAGCCGGACATGCGCGCGTCACTGGCCGCGGCCGCCATATAGCGGGCGCGGTTCTGCACCGTCTCGCCGTAGGCCTCGCGCAGCGTCTTGCCGACGTTCGCGCCGTAGGACCCGGCGAGGCCCGCCTCGGCGATGGCCATATTGTACGAGATCTGCCGCTCAAAGATCTCCTGCACATCCTCCGGACACAGCGACTGCGCGAAATCCACGATCCGCTCGACCGTCAGGACGCTGCGGTCCGTGCGGCGTTCGGAGACGGTCTCGCTGCAGGGGCGGTCGATGAGGCGCTTCGTGCCGTGCAGCAGCTGCACGAGGTTCGTATGGCTGCCGACGATCCGCGCCGAGGCCTGATCGCCAGCCGCGTAGACCGTGATGCGGATGTCGAAGATGAACGGCGAGTCGATCGGCCGGATGTCAAAGGCCGCCTCCTGCAGGTAGGCCCGCATGTCCGCGATCTGCTCGTCGGTGACCTCGCTGAGGACCTCCAGCTCCTTCTCCTCCCGGCCCGCGATGATGCCCGCGGCAGCCGCCGCGGCGATGCCGTGCATCGAGCCCGTATGCGGCACGACGACGCTCTTGACGTTCTTGATGATATTTCCGCTGACCTCGATCCGCACCCGCTCCGGCCGCTTGCCGAGCACGGCGCGGGCCTGCGCCGCAGCGTAGGCGATGGCGATGGGCTCCGTGCAGCCCATCGCGGGCACGAGCTCCTCGCGCAGGATCTCTACAAAGCTCTGATAGAGCGCATCGGTTCGTTTCATTCTGAGCGTTCCTCCGATGTTTCATGATAGCAGGCCGCAGAGCAGGTATGGCTGCCGCACACGCGCGGCGGCTCGTCCTTGTGGTGGCCGCAGACATAGTCCGGCTGGTAATGGAGCGCCCCGGCCAAAAGCGCCCGGACCGCGTCGTCCGCGCCGCCCTCCGCGCCCGGATACAGCCGGATCCCGGCCTCCGCCAGCGCCAGCCGCGCGCCAGCGCCGATGCCGCCGCAGATGAGCGCGTCGACCGCGTAGGCCTTCAGAAATCCGGCCAGCGCCCCGTGTCCGCTGCCCATCGTGTCGACGATCGCCGACGAGACGATCCGCCCGTCGGTCACATCATAGAGCTTGAACTGCGCCGTCCGCCCGAAATGGCCGTAGATCTGCCCGTGATCAAAAGGTACCGCAAGCCGCATAAAGACCCCTCCCGCCTTTGTAGTTGTGCAAAGTAACGATATTCTGTGCCATCCATTATACCATATTTGTCGTGTTTGTAAAGCCCGGAAAGCACGCCGCCCTGCACACCACGAAAGACTGAATCCAAAAATCGCGCCCGCCCGGGGAGCCTCCCCGGGCGGGCGTGATTTTTGGATGTCGATGGGCTCCAGTCCGCTCACAGGTCGACCTGTTCAAATCTTGCGGCCGAGGTGCGGAAGGCCAGATAGGTCACGAGCGCGTACACCGCCACGCCGCCGAGCAAAACCGGCAGCTGTCGGACAAGGTCCGCCGGCGCGTAACTTTCGCACACGGTCTTCATGTACGGCACGACATGGTCGAGCGTCTCGAGCAGGACGATGGCCAGAAACAGCACGACGCTCGAGACGACGAAGGGCTTGCCGAGATCATAGCCGTTTTTGTAGTGCATCGGCAGAAACGTCAGGTTGAACAGCCCCATCAGCACGAACCCGAAGCCGAGAAAGGCCAGATTCGCCTCGATGCCGACGGGATTGTTGATCTGTGCATAGCCCCTGCGGAGGAGCATGAACGGGATACAGGCCGTGATCTGCAGCAGCTGCAGCGTCACGACGGTAGAAAACCGCGCCCGGACCACATCCCGCTTCGTGACCGGCAGCAGGGCCATGTAATACACGTCCCGGTTCTCCCGCGCGGCCTGCAGCATGAGGAAAATGCCGAGGGCATTATAGAAAAACGTCACGTAATACGGATAGCTCGGCACGAGCACCAGCGCGCTCAGCAGCAAAAACAGCAGCGGCACCGGCGTGACGGTCAGCTTCCATTCCTTTTTTATCAGCAGCTTCATGCTTCCGCCTCCCGTTCCAGATGGACCATGATCTGTTCCAGATTTGCAGGACTGACCGCAAGTCCGGCGGCAAGTCCCGCGTCCTCCGCGCGGATGAGCGCGTCCAGCTCGCCTCTGTGGCTGCGCGCGCCGATGAGCTTT
Organism: Oscillospiraceae bacterium; assembly: GCA_902796245.1. Lineage (GTDB taxonomy): Bacteria > Bacillota > Clostridia > Oscillospirales > Oscillospiraceae > CAG-170. The sequence goes on from CADBOK010000189.1 coordinate 2,725, forward strand.
GCGCGCAGCGCCGCGCCGCAGGCGGCGTCCGGGCCCTGTACGGACAGATATGCCCCGGTCAGCGCCTGCTTGCTCCCGCTGACGGCGACGCGGCCATTCTGGATGTAGGTGATCGTGTCGGCGCAGGCGTCGAGGTCGGAGGTGATGTGCGTGGAGAAGAGAATCGACACGCCCTCCTGCTCGCAGAGCGTCAGGAACGTGTCCAGCAGCTCGTCGCGCGAGACGGGGTCGAGACCGGACGTCGGCTCGTCGAGAATCAGCAGCTCCGCCTTGTGCGACATGGCGACGGCCAGCTGGTATTTGACCTTCATGCCCTCGGACAGCTCGCACACGCGCTTGTTCTCATCCAGCGAAAACTGCCGGACGAGCCGCGCGTAGCGTTCGCCGTCCCAGCCGGGATAAAAATCCTTCGTCACGTCCGTCAGATCCCGCAGGCGCTTGCGCTGGTAATACGACGCGCCGCCGGAGACGAAGCCGATGCGCGAGCGGATGGCGCGCTCGTCCGTGTCCATATCCAGTCCGCAGATCGTGATCCTCCCGGCGTCCGGGTGCACGAGATGGAGCATGGATTTGAGCGTCGTGGTCTTGCCCGCGCCGTTGCGGCCGATGAGGCCCATGATTGTCCCGGCCTCCATGGAGAACGAGACGTTTTCCAGCCGGAAGGCCGGATACTGCTTGCAAAGGCCGTCAAGCCTCAGAATTTCCATCGTCGTCCGCCTCCTTTGCCAGCCGGAACAGCGAGTCCGGCACACTCAGATCGTCCATGCCGACCAGCGCGATGCCGCGCTTTTTGTCGGCCATGAGCAAAAGCTGGTCGCCCGGCTGAATGCCGAACAGCTCGCGTGCACCCTTTGGGATGACGATCTGTCCCTTCTCGCCGACCTTGACCAGACTGATGAATTTCCCCTTCGGGAACTGCATCGCCATGAAGATCCCTCCTGATAAAAGTTATACTTGGTATGAAATTTCATACCAAGTATAACACGGAACCACAAAAATGCAAGCCCTGTTTTTAAATTACCCGGTTGGGGAACTTGCGCGCCGTTTCTGCGTCTGATAATATAGATAAAAACAGAAAGAGAGGATCTCTCCATGATCGGCTTCGGCTTTTTTGATTCGGTGTTTCCCGTGCTGTTCACGGTGATGTTCGTGCTGGTTCTCGGTGTGATTATTGCGACGCTCGTGCGCAATGTCGGCCAGTGGCACAAGAACAACAACTCCCCGCGCCTGACTGTGCAGGCGACGGTCGTGTCCAAGCGGATGGACGTCACGCATCACCACGACGCGGGCACCCACATGAACCACTCGACCACGCGGTACTACGCGACGTTTCAGGTCGAGAGCGGCGACCGGATGGAGCTCAGCATCCCCGACTGCGACTACGGCTATCTCGTCGAGGGTGACCGCGGAAGCCTCGCCTTTCAGGGCACGCGGTTTCTGCGCTTTGACCGGGGATAACCGGCTGCAATGAAAAATCGCCCCGCCGGGAGGCGGGGCGATCAATTTTTTTATCCGGCTCGGGCTCATTCGACGGTCACAAGGCCGTCCGGGCCGATGGTGACGGTCATGCCGTCTTTGACGTAGGAGAGGAATTCCTCGCCCAGCGAGTCGACGACCGGCATTTTTCCCGGCTGCAGCCACACGTCCGCGAGGATCGCGCCGGCGGCCGCCAGAGAGTCGATGGGGTTGGCAAACAGCAGGCAGGCCGGCTGACGGTCCATGGCGCAGGCGCAGTAGAGCACCAGACCGCCCGTGGTCGAGCCGATGGTCTGCGGCAGGCAGAGCGCCTTGCCCGCCATGGGCTTGCCGTAGAGGTCGGGGTTATTCTGGTCACCGCATTTGGCAGTCTTGTCGCCGAACTGCAGCGACTTCTGGAACGAAGCGAGCGTGTTGAGTCCGCCGTGCGTCACAAGCGCTTCGGCCTGCGCGCAGCCGGGCGTGACGACGCGGCCCTGAAAGGTCTTCATGCGTGTGCGCCTCCTTTCGTGATCTGCACAAGGATCTCATCGTCGGTGTAATAGCGCGCGGTCGTATACGTGCGCAGCTTGTTGGACGAGGTGATGACCGGCATTTTGCCGCAGAGCGGATTGTTCATATACATGAGCGGACAGATATAGGACGTGATGACGCCGGTCTTTTTGAGGCGGGCGGCATAGGGCGTCTTCTCGAATTCCTTCAGAACAGCGGGCGCTGCGGTGAAGACCGTCGGGATGCAGACTTTGCTGCGGCCCGCCTCCGCGAGAGCCTGCTCCACGCGGTCTGTCCATGTTTTCAGCTGCTCGAGCGACATGTGCGGGCAGCCCATGAAGCAGAGCTTCGGCTTCGCGTCTTTGTTCTTCCAGAC
>CADBOK010000190.1 GCA_902796245.1 Oscillospiraceae bacterium
GTTCAGTCCATCGACAAGGCTGCCGGCAAGGGTATTCTTCATAAGAATGCTGCCGCCCGCAAGAAGAGCCAGATCACACTGAAGATGAACAAGCTGGCCTGATGCCGAATGCTGCGAAATAAATGCCCCTCGGGAGTTTCTCTTCGGGGGGATTTTTCGCGCACTTTTTTAGGTGTCGTCTTGCGGAAGACCGCGGAAATACTATATAATAACTATATAATAGTATATACTGATGCGAGAGCTCTTGTAGGGGCCGATGCCCACATCGGCCCGCGCAGGATGCACTGTTTTTACGGTGATCTTCGGCGAATTCGTAACATTTTTTGGGCCGACAGAGTCGTCGGCCCCTACAGCAAGCCTCCACTCTCCCTGTAGGGGCGGACGACTCTGTCCGCCCGCAGGATGCACCGTTTTTACGGAACTTTTCGGCGAATTCGCAGCTTCCCAACGGGACGATGCGGGCATCGGCCCCTACAAGAGATGCAGCGATATATCGGTAAGGAGCGTGAAATTATGAATCTGTTTTCCCCTGTCACAGACCTGCGCGGCGTCGGGCCGGCGCGGGCGGAGGTGTTCCGGAAGCTTGGGATTTTCACGCTCTATGACCTGCTGGCCTATTTCCCGCGCGACTATGAGGACCGGACGAACCCCATCGAAATCGCGCAGCTGCAGCCGGGCGTTCCGGCGTGCTTTGAAGCGATGGTCGTCTCGCAGCCGGTCCTGCGGCGCATCGGAAAGGGGCGCGACGTGACGAATCTTACCGTCGCGGATGAAACAGGAAAGCTGACGCTGCACTATTTCAATCAGCCCTATATCAAGACGCAGCTGCACTACGGCGAGCGCTATTATTTCTACGGGACGCTTTCGGAGCAGGGCATGCAGATGGCGAATCCCGCCTTTGAAGCGGCTGACCGGCCCAGCGTTGTGACGAACCGGCTGCTGCCGGTGTACCCGCTGACGGCGGGGCTTTCCAACCGGACGCTCTGCGCCTGCATCCGGCAGGCGCTCTCAGAGGCGGGCGCGCTGCCGGAGCTTCTGCCGGAGACAGTGCGGGAGCGGTACGGGCTCTGCGGTGTGACGGAGGCATACACGTCCGTCCACATGCCGGAGAGCTGGGATGCGCTGCGGCGGGCGCGGAAGCGGCTGGTTTTTGAGGAATTTTTCATTTTCTCGGCAGGTCTGGCCGTCCTGCGCGCATCCAGAACGGAGCTGCACACTGTTCCGTATGAGACCGGCTGCATGGACGCCTTTTTTCATGCGCTTCCCTTCCGTCTGACGGGCGCGCAGCGCGGCGCGATCGATCAGATCCTGCGCGATCTGTCCTCCGGCCGTGTGATGAACCGGCTTGTGCAGGGCGATGTCGGCAGCGGTAAGACGATGGTTGCGGCGGCAGCCTGCTTCTGCGCGGTCAAGAACGGGAAGCAGGCGGCGTTCATGGCCCCGACGGAGATTCTGGCCGAGCAGCACGAAAAGACGCTCTCGGCGCTGCTGGGGCCGCTTGGGGTCCGCGTGCTGCTGCTGACGGGCTCGAAAACGCCGGCGCAGAAGCGCGCCGCACGGGAAAAAATCGCCTCCGGCGAGGCACAGCTCATTATCGGAACGCACGCGCTTATCAGCGCCGGGGTGGACTTCCATGCGCTCGGCCTCGTCGTGGCCGACGAGCAGCACCGCTTCGGCGTCGCGCAGCGCACGAGGCTCACGGAAAAGGGTGTCGCGCCGCATCTGCTCGTCATGTCCGCCACGCCGATCCCGCGCACGCTGGCCCTCATCGCCTACGGCGATCTGGACGTGTCCGTGATTTCCGAGCTGCCGCCGGGCCGGCAGCCGGTCGGAACGTTTCTGGTAAGCGAAGCGCTCCGCGAGCGGCTGAACGGCTTTATCCGGAAGCAGTGCGCCGGAGGCCATCAGGTCTACGTCGTTTGCCCCGCCGTGGAGGACAGCGAGGAGGGCGGCATGAAATCTGCCGAAAGCTGGGCGCAGACGCTGCGGAACGAGGTTTTCCCGGAGCTTCGCGTCGGACTCGTCCACGGGCGGATGAAGGGCGCGGACAAGGACGCGGCGCTGCGCGCGTTCCGCGCGGGAGCGTACGACATTCTCGTCTCCACGACGGTTGTGGAGGTCGGCGTTGATGTGCCGAACGCGACGCTGATGGTGATCGAGAACGCCGAGCGCTTCGGGCTCAGCCAGCTGCACCAGCTGCGCGGGCGCGTGGGGCGCGGCAGCGCGCAGTCGTACTGCGTGCTGGTCAGCGGGACGAAAAACGGGGAAACGAAAAAGCGGCTGCAGGCGCTCTGCGAAACGACGGACGGCTTCAAAATCGCCGAACAGGATCTGGCCCTGCGCGGGCCGGGCGACTTTTTCGGCAGCCGCCAGCACGGGCTTCCGCTTTTGAAGGTCGCGAGCCTGCAGATGGATCTGGAGACGCTGCGCGACGCGCAGCAGGCTGCGGCCGCCGTCATTCAGACCGCAGACAGCCTCAACGCCCCGGCGCTCGCCCCGCTCAAGGCAAGAGTCGAAGCCCTTTTCACCCGTCAGGAGGTCAGCCTGAACTGAACCTCCGGGGCCCCCTTGGGCTCAAGGGGAGCTGGCGCGAAGCGCCTGAGAGGATTCGAACCCCGCAAATCCCGGCGCACGTCAATCCTTGTATGTTCCTCTTATCGTCTCCCGGCCATCCGGACGGGAGACTTTTTCTTGCGCTTTTGAAGGGGCTGTTGTATACTGAAAAAAAGAACAGACGGAAGGGGAGGGGCCGGATGAGAAAAGCAGGCGCATGGTTGCTTGCCGCCGTGCTGAGCCTGACGCTCTGCGCCTGCGGGCAGAAAGCACGGCCTACCGTGGGGCTCGGACGGTTCAGCGGCGAGCAGGTCAGCGTCTACGGCGGCGACTGGCAGCCGGTAAGCGAGGTCTACAGCGGCCCGACCTATCTTGCGCTGAACGCGGGCGGCGAGGGCGTTTTCTGCGTGGACGGCGAGGCCGCCGAGGTCGACTGGGCCACGTCGGGAGGCGAGCTCACGCTGACGATGGGCAGCGCACGCTGCGAAGGAACGATCGACGCGAATACGATTGAAATCGGCTTTTTTGACGCCGATATCCGCATGAAATTTTCCCGGCCCGACTCTGCGGCGCTTCTGCTGCCGGACAGTCTGCCGAAACAGGCGCAGGATGCAGCCCCCGATGAGAATGCGGAGCCGGACACGGACGCGGCGCCGGATTACGCGGCCTATTGGGCCGGAGACTGGTACGGCTGGCACGTGATTACCGATGCGAGCGAGGAGCTGCAATATCTGGAGGACACCGCCTGGGACGCCTGCGCGCGCATCCGCGTGCGCGACGATGCCGGGACGCTCACCGTCTGGGACACGGAAACCGGGCCCGGCGAGCTCCTGCTGCGGACGGGCGTCGCGTTTTTCCCCGGCACGACCGGAAACGGGTGCATGACGGCGGCCTCCGGCACCTATCTGGACTGCGATCTGACGGACGGATTTCAATGCGACCCAGGCGCGTCGGAGGTGCAGAAATTTGACCACATGATCCTGATCTCCGGCCGCGCGGAGGATGAAAACGGCGGCTGGGTGCGCTTCCGGCTCTATCTGCGCCCGTGGGGCATGGAGTGGGAGGATGTGCGCACCGGCGATACAAGCGGCTGCCTGTACCGCAACATGCTCCCGCCGGATTACGACAGCTGGTACGCGCCGCTGCTGGCGCAGGGCCCCGCCGATATGCCGGACTCGTTTGAGTCCGCGGAATAAGAAAGGAGAAACAGCTATGGCGTTTTGTCCCTATTGCGGAAGCAAGATCGAGGAAACAGCGAACTTCTGTACGGAATGCGGCGCAAAGCTGACGCAGCCCGCGCCCGCGCAGGAAGTTCAGCCGCAGCCCGCGCCCGCGGACGGCTTCCCGCCCCCGCCGGAGCAGCCTGCGCAGCAGAGCGCGCCCCAACGCCCGGAAAAGCCGAAGAAAAAGTCCAAAGCGCCGCTGGTGATCGGGATCATCGCGGGTGTTCTGGCGCTGGCCGCCGTGCTTTGGGGGCTGATCGGACGGACGCTTTTCGCGCTCTACCGGCAGTCGGAGCCGGTCGAGCCCCCGCAGGATACCGTTTCCCAGACGGCCTTCTGGAATGGTGACTGGTACGGCTGGTGGGTGGTCAATTCCGGCACCGGCGTCTACGCCGGGGAAGACGGCAGCTGGTGGGACGCCTGCGCGCGGATTGAGCTGGATGCGGACGGAAGCGGGACGCTCATTTTGTGGGACGATTCCTGCGAGGCGGGCCAGACCATCGCGAATGCAGCGGTGCAGGCAAGCGCTGATCTGACGACGAGCGGACGGCTCGTCTCGACGGACGGCAGCTTCTTCGACTGCGCGCTTGACGGCGTGGATGCATGGTATATCGACGCGGCCCCGTCTGAATCCATGCCGTATTCCGATATGATCTGCATCTCCGGCGTCTATACGGACCCGGAAAACGGGGAAAATACCTTTGTATATTCGATTTATCTGCGTCCCTGGGGCGAAAGCTGGGAGGACGTCCGGGCGGACAACGAGGAGCTGATGCCGTATTATTACGACGACTGGTATCTGCCGCTGATCGAGGCCGACGCGCCCATGCCCGACGTTATCGGCGGGAGCCCGGCATAACCGGATAACATTCTGATCGAAAATCCTATCACACGGAAAACGGAGGTTTACAGCTATGGAACTGGCAGAACAGCAAAACGAGCAGTGGCTCGCACAGGCGGAAACACGATACGATCAGTGGCGCGCGCAGCCGGGCCTGGAGCCGGAGCTGCGGCAGGAGCTGGACGCGATGCAGGACGACGCGGAGAAGATCACCGACGCATTTCTCCGCGATCTGGAATTCGGCACGGCGGGCCTGCGCGGCGTGCTCGGCGCGGGCACGAACCGGATGAATGTGTATGTAATCCGCCGCGCGACGCAGGCGGTCGCGCAGTATCTCAATGAAACAAATCTGCCGAAGACTGTCGCCATCGGCCACGACAGCCGCATCAAGAGCGACGTCTTCGCCCGCGAGGCCGCCGCGGTCTTCGCCGCCAACGGCATCACGGCGTATCTTTATCCCCGGCTTGAGCCCGTCCCGGCCCTGAGCTTCGCCGTGCGCCATCTGCACTGCGGCCTCGGCATCTGCGTCACGGCCAGCCATAATCCGGCGGAATACAACGGCTACAAGGTCTACGGCTCCGACGGCTGCCAGATGACGCCGGAGGCGGCAAAGCGCGTGGTCGCGCTGCTCGAGCGCATGGACTATTTCACCAGCGCAAAGACGATGGACTTTGACGCGGCGCTGGCCGCCGGAAGCGTCCGGTATATCCCGGACGAGGTGCTCGATGCGTTCGTTGACGCAGTCTACGCCCAGCGCGTCGGCAGCGGCGAGGGGATTGAAAACCTGAAGCTCGTCTACACGCCGCTCAACGGCGCAGGACTTGAATGCGTCAAAAAGCTCACGCAGAAGCTCGGCATCCGGAACATGACCATCGTAAAAGAGCAGGAGCAGCCGGACGGCCATTTCCCGACCTGCCCGTATCCGAACCCGGAGATCCGGCAGGCCATGGAGCTGGGGCTTCAGTACTGCGACCGCGTCCATCCCGATATTCTCATCGGCACCGACCCCGACTGTGACCGCTGCGGCACTGCCGTGCCGGACGGCAGGGGCGGCTACCGGCTCATTTCCGGCAACGAAATGGGCGTGATTCTTCTGGACTTTATCTGCCGCAGCCGCATTGCAAACGGCACGATGCCGGAAAACCCTGTCGCGGTCACGACCATCGTCTCGACCGATATGGTCACGGCCGTCGCGAAGAAATATGGCGTCGAGCTGCGCCGCGTGCTCACCGGCTTCAAGTACATCGGCGAGCAGATCGCACAGCTGGAGCGGGGCGGCCATCCGGAGCGCTATATCTTCGGCTTTGAAGAGAGCTA
>CADBOK010000191.1 GCA_902796245.1 Oscillospiraceae bacterium
CCAGGCGGAGCAGCTGTGCAACGCCTACGGCGTGACGCTGGAATACCAGAATCTCAAGCTGCTCACAGCGCCGGTATCCATCCGCTACGAGCAGCTTCAATGGACCATGCACGAGCTGCTGAACGAATGGGAAAGCAACGATTTCTGGTTCTGCTGGACCAGATTTAAGGAAAACTGCGTCATTTTATGCAACTGGTCGTCCGGCTTTACGCGGCTGGACGAGTTTATCTCCGGCGGCGTCAATGTCCGGCTGGGCGTGCAGGCGCTCGCGTCCGACACCTTCTTTGCGCCGGAGGAGATCGCGGAGCGGTTTGCCAGGCTCTATGCCGGCTCCGGCCGCCGCAGCGCCGCGCCTGCGCCCCGCCCGCCGCAGCAGCGCATCCCGGAGCAGTTTCTCGACGCGCTGGAGCTCGGCAGCTACAAAAAGGCCCGCGCGCTGCTGCCGGAGCTGGAAAAGTGGGCGGCCGACGCGGTGGGCAGCAAGCGTGCGCTCTGCCGGCGCTATGCGTTCCTCGCGCAGCTGTACGATACCGCGCCTAGCCTGTCGGAGGAGGAGCTGGATCAGCTGACCGCCGATTATACGGGCAAGACATGGGGCTCCATTCTCTATCGGTGCCTTCTTCGCCTGTCCAGCGGCGAAAGCGTCAAAAAGGTCTCCATCCCCGTCCTGGCGCGCGAGATCATCGACCACGAATACGGCGACGTGCAGCTCGGCCTTGCCTCCATCGCCGACCGTCTCGGGATTAGCCAGCCGTATCTCTCGCGCGTATTCAAGGAGGAATATTCCGAGGGCATCTCGACTGTTTTGAACCGCAGACGCATCGAGGCGGCAAAGGAGCTGATGCTGGCAGGCGACGGAAATCTGAAGGAGATCGCGGCAAAGGTCGGCTTTACCAGCGACATGAATTTCATCCGGGTATTCAAAAAATTCGAGACCGTAACGCCCGGCGTTTACCGGAAGGACGCAAAGCAGGACAAATCATAGGCATTTTTTACGATTCTGAAAAAATGCACAAGCCGGAGCTGCCGAAACTGTGCACAAGTGCCTGAAATATTGATGATTTTCATCCTGTCCGGTCTGTGTATATAATGGCGGCATCGGGAGGACCCGAGCAAAAAATGAAAAGGAGAACCGAACATGAAAAAGATCCTCGCGCTGCTTCTCGCACTGAGCCTGGTATGCGCCATGGCTGCGTGCAGCACCAAAACCGAACCGGCCGCAGATACCCCCGCGGCAGACGCCCCCGCAGCAGCGGCGGAAACGCCCGCAGACGCACCCGCAGACGCCAAGCCCTATGACGGCTATACGCTGACCTTCTCGTCCTATATCGCAAAGGACGAGGCGACCGACGTCGCGTTCTGGTCCGATTTCTTCAAGCCCTTTGAAGAGGAGACCGGCGCGAAGGTCGATGTCATGCTCACCGACGCGGGCAACATCACCGCGCAGCAGATCGCGAACCTGTCCGCAGGCGCAGGCCCCGACGTCTATCAGGTCGGCGGCGGCAACCAGGCGACCTACGTGGACAACGGCTTTGCCGCAGAGCTGGACTCCTTCTTCACCGACGAGCAGAAGAGCGAATGGATGTACTACGAAAACGAGCTGACCAACGGCGGGCATTACATGGTCCCGTTCATCGGCGGCGCGTCCTACCGCGTGGTGTTCATGAACAAGACGCTCTGTGAGGAGCTGGGCCTGGACGTTCCGGCCTACGACGCTTTCACCTGGGACACGCTTCTGAGCTACGGCCAGAAGGCCGTTGAGGCCGGTTACAAGGGCTATGTCGCACCGTGGATCGGCGACGCGCATGCGCCGATGTGCAACTACGTCAACTTCCTCTATCAGGCAGGCGGCTCGATTCTCGACGAGAACGGCGATTACAACCTCGATTCGCCGGAGTCCGTCAAGGCAATGGGCCTCATCAACGACATGTTCAACACCTACCAGATCGCCGATACCGTCAACTACAACTATGACGCCGCGATCGCCGAATTCAACGAGGGCAACGCGCTCTTCCTCGGCGCGGGCATCTTCTCGACCTCCGCATTCTCCGGCGATTTTGAGATCGAAGCCTATCATATGCAGGGTGCGCGCTACGGCTGCGCAAACGCCATCGAGTACATTGCAATCAACAGCGCCTCCGAGCACGTCGACGCCGCAGCCGCGCTGGTGTCGTACATCATGAAGGCGGAAAACTGGAGCAAATACAACGACGCGCTCTGGGGCGGCTCGCACCTGATTCTCAACTCCGTGGACAACAGCAAGGTCATTGAGGAGCGCTTTGCGCATCTGACGGGCGAATGCGACAACTTCTGGACCTTCCCGTCCAAAAACGGCATTGCCGAGGTCGTCGAGCTGATGATTACGCACGAGCAGCTGGTCGCCATGGGCGACGAGACGCCGGAGCAGGCCTGTCAGGCCATGCAGGAGGGCGCCGAGGCGCTCGCCGACTGACCGGATCCTTCGAATCCTTGCGGGAGAGCGGCTTGAGGCCCAAGCCGCTCTCCTTTGTCTGAATCTGAAACAGCAGGTGATGAAATGAAGAAAAAGAAATTAAAGGACCTGTTCACGGGCTACGCCTTCGCGGCGCCGAGCACGCTGCTTCTCATCACGTTCCTGATTATCCCGATCTTCATGGTCTTTTATTTCAGCTTCACGAACTACAGCGCGAAGCAGAATGTAGACTGGGTCGGGCTGCAGAACTATCTGCGGATCCTCAAGGATCCGGCCGTGCGGTACGCGCTGAAGAACACGCTGCTCTTCGTGCTGGTGCAGGTCCCGCTGGTCACGGTGCTCTCCCTCGCTGTCGCCGGGATTCTGGCGCAGCAGCACCGCAACCGGTTCGGCAGCTTTGTGCGAAGCGCGCTGTTTGTCCCGGTCGTCTGTTCGCTGACGCTGCTGGGCTCCGTATGGTACTACCTGTTCTCCAGCGACCCGAGCGGCGTGGTCAACACGGTGCTCAGCTGGTTCGGCATCGCCGCCGTCGACTGGCTCGGGCAGGGCAATACGGCAATGGCTGCGCTGTGCTTTGTCAATATTGTGCGCAGCGTCGGCTATTTTCTGGTAATCTACTACGCGGCAATCATGGACATCCCGAGAAGCTATCTGGAAGCGGCGGAGGTCGACGGCGCGAACCGGATTCAGCAGTTTTTTCATATCATTCTGCCGAATCTGAAGGGCACGACGAATTTTGTCGTCGTCATCAACACGATCTGGGCGTTCCAGATCTTTGACCTTGCCTATTCCATGACGCGCGGCGGCCCGGGCTACGGCACCACAACCATGATCTACCGCATCTATCAGGAGGGCTTCTGGAACTGGAAGATGGGCTATGCCTGCGCGCTGGCCGTCATGCTGTTCCTGATGATCCTCACGGCATCCGGCATCATCAAGCGGATCTTCCGCGCCGACGATTGAGGAGGGAACCCATGAATCTGACTGCGATACGGCGAAAAAAATTCTTCAGCCGCCTGCTCTGGCTTCTGGCTGTGCTGTTTCTGCTGCTTCTGGTCGTTGTGGCGGTTTTCCCGTTCGTCTATATGGCGATCGTTTCGCTGATGGAAAACGTCATGTCGATGAAGCTGTCGGCCAACACACTGAAAAAAGCGGTCTGGTCGCTGAATAACTACAAAAAGGTACTTCTGACGAGCAATTTCGCGCGCTATCTGCTCAACAGCGTGATCGTATCCGGCATGTCGTGTCTGCTCTCGTGCCTGTTTTCGACCATGACCGCCTACGCCTTCTCCAAAAAGCAGTTTGCCGGGCGCGACCGGCTGCGCGGGATCTTTCTGGCGACAATGATGGTGCCGGGCGAATGCATGATTATCCCGATGTACCTGATCGCGAGAAAGCTCGGGCTTGTCAATACGCTTGCCGCCATGATTATTCCGCTGATCTCCAGCGCATTCGGCACGACCATGATGTATTCCTTCATGAAAAACGTCCCGGACGAGCTGCTCGAGGCTGCGGATATCGACGGCTGCGGCGAGCTCCGGAAATTTTTCTCGATCGTGTTCCCGCTCGTCAAATCCGCCGTCGTGTCCCTTGCGATCTTCATCTTCATCAGCAGCTGGGGCTCGCTTCTGTGGCCGCTGCTGACGACGACGAAGATGGAGCTGAGCACCGTCACCATGGCCATCGCCCGGATGAGCGGCGGCGAAAAGGCGACGAACTTCGGCTATGTCATGGCAGGCAATACGCTTGGCTTCCTGCCGCCGTTCATTCTCTACTGCTTCCTGCAGAAACAGTTTGTCGAGGGCATCGCGCTCAGCGGCACGAAGGGCTGACCGGGAGGACACGCCATGTTTGAAACCTCCGTACCCATCATGCTTTCCAGCATCCCGGACGAAAACCGGCAGGCATATCTTGATTTTCTGATCGGCCAGCTCGGCGCGGCGGGCGCTTTGACGGTGTACCTGTGCCCGCACATTCCGGAAAACCCGGACGCCGAATGCGAAAAGATCAACGCTGTGGCGGACGTGCTGCACCGCGCCGGACTGCATGTCGGCGTCTGGATCGGCAGTCTCGGCCATGTCAATTACGACGGCAGGGACTATACGCATATGGTGGATCTCGACGCGGAAGCGGTCGACCTCCTGACCTGCCCGTCGGACGCGCGCTTCCGCCGCGACTACTGCGCAATCGCCGCGCGGCTGGCCGCGTGCAGGATCGATTCGCTGATGCTCGACGACGATTTCCGCATCAATTTCAACGGCCGGAAGCCGCTGTGCTTCTGCGAGAACCATCTGCGCCGCATGGCGCAGACGCTCGGCGAGGACGTTGCGCTGCCGCAGCTGCGGCAGGTGCTTCTCACAGGCCAGAATAACCGCTGGCGCGAAGCGTGGCTCGAGGCGAACCGCTTTTTCCTGAACGGCTTTGCCGCCGAAATCCGCAGCGCGGTCGACGCCGTCCGGCCGGAGCTGCCGGTCATTCTCTGCACCGCACCCGCCTCATGGGGCGTCGACGGAAGCGAGCCTGCGGAGCTGGCGCGTATTCTGGCCGGGCGTGCGCCGGTATCGATGCGCCTGTCCGGCGGGCCGTATTGGCCGGTCATGTTCTTCAAAAACCTCCGTCCGGCCAACATCATCGACATCATTCGCCGTCAGGCGGCGGACTGCCGCAGCAAGGGCATTCCGGCCTTTGCCGAGGGCGACACCTATCCGCGCCCGCGCTATGAGGTCCCGGCATCCATGCTGGAGCTGTACGAGCTCGGCTGCCGCGCCGACGGCAATGCGTCCGGCATTCTCAAATACGTCTTCGACTACGTCGCGTGCGCCTCGTATGAAACGGGCTATGTGGACGCCGCCGTGCGCAGCAGGCCGCTCTGCCGGCAGACGGAGGCCGCCTTCGCCGGAAAACAGGCGGCAGGCGTCAGCGTTTTCGCGCCGTTTTCCTTCACCCGCGATTTTGTGGGCAGCGAAGCCGCCCCGACGCCGGATATCGAGACGGCGTCGCTGCGGCTCCCAGCGATCAGGCTCCTGAACGACAACAGCATCCCCAGTCATTTTGAGCCGGAGGGCGCCGGGGTCGTCTTCGGCGCCGCCGCGCGGCAGCTGCCGTCCGCGCGTCTGCACGACGGCTGGCTACTCGATCTGCCCGCGGCAAAAATTCTGACCGCGCGTGGCGTCGACGTCGGCCTGCGCGCCGATCTCGGCCTGTTCACCCGCGCGCAGAAGCACATGCATCTGCTGCACGACAGCGCATGGCTGCTGATGCTGAGCGATGCGGAATACTGCCCTGTCTCGGGGCCGGAGATCCACCGGCTGGCCGTGGATGCGTCGGCGGAAATCCTGACGCGGTATGCGCAGGGCGGCGTCAGCTGCGCGGGCGAATACCGGTATGAAAACGCGCTGGGACAGCGCTTTGTCGTGTTCCCGTTCGACGCGGAAAAAGAGCAGGAAAAGCTCGGCATGTTCCGCAGCTACTACCGCCAGCGCGAGCTGCTCGACAGCTTCGCCTGGCTCCGCCGCGCGCCGCTGGAAGCCGTCTGCCCCGGCCATCCGGATCTGTATCTGATGGTAAAAACAGACGCGCGGAGCATCACAGCGGGCCTGTGGAACTTCTCGCTGGACGCGATTGAAGCGCCCGTCGTCGAGCTTGCGGCGCCATGCACGCAGCTCAAAACCGTTAACTGCACCGGAAGCATTTCCGGAAACCGGGTCACGCTCTCGCGCCTGCCCGCGCAGGAATTCTGCTGCTTCACGGCGGAGCTCGCCGGAAATCAGGAGGGATAACACAATGGAACAGACGCCCAACGCGCGCCGTCTCAGCGATGTCGACCGGAATTTTGCGGCGCAGACGCTCCGGACGCCGCTTCGGTGGATGAACATCACTGCGGCTTCCCCGCTTCTGCGCGGCCTGATATCGGATGGCGGCACGCCGTTCTGCCGTCTGCCGCGCGCCGTCGCCGAGGCCGTAAATCCGCAGGTGGCGGAGCTGTACGCCAACGCCTCCGGCGGGCGGCTGCATATACTCACAGACAGCCGGACGCTCGCCGTCCGGATCACGCTCGGGCGGCGGCTGATCTGCAGCCATATGACGTATCTCGGCGTCGCCGGTCTGGACGTATACCGGAAGGACGGCGGCGCGTGGGCCTTTGCCGGGAGCCTGATCCCGCAGGATACGGCCGCCGATTCGTTTGAGGCATCCGTATCGCTTCCCGGCGGCATGCAGGAGCTGCTTGTGTATCTGCCGCTGTACGCCGAGGTGAGGTCGCTTGAATTAGGACTTGAGGACGGCTGCGCCGTCTCGCCCGCCGCTGCGCCGGAGCGGCACGTTGTGTTCTACGGCTCTTCCATCACGCAGGGCGGCTGCGCGCCGCGCCCTGGCGTCAGCTATCCCGCCATCGTCTCGCGGCAGCTGGGCATTTCCTTCACGGATCTCGGCTTTTCCGCCGGTGCGCGCGCGGAAAAGCCCATTCTGGACTATCTCTGCACGCTTCCGATGGACGCGCTGGTCTTCGACTACGACCACAACGCGCCGGACGCGGACGCTCTGGAACAGACGCACCTTCCTGCCTATAAGCTGCTCCGCGCAAAGCGCCCCGCGCTTCCGATCCTGCTGGCCAGCGCGCCGCTTGCGCTGCCGGACGCCGAATGGCTCCGCCGCAGGCAGATCGTGCTGGAAACCTACCGCTATGCAAAGTCGCACGGGGATACGCGCGTCGGCTTTGTCGACGGCGCGGCCATGTATCCGCTCGCGCTGCGGGCGGAGTGCTCCGTCGACGGCATTCATCCGAACGCGCTCGGCATGCGTTGCATGGCGGACGCATTC
Source organism: Oscillospiraceae bacterium (assembly GCA_902796245.1). Taxonomy (GTDB): domain Bacteria; phylum Bacillota; class Clostridia; order Oscillospirales; family Oscillospiraceae; genus CAG-170. The sequence goes on from CADBOK010000191.1 coordinate 7,271, forward strand.
GAACCGTCGCTGCGCAGCCTGCTCCAATCCATATGATACCGGCCGACCGCACGGGCACAGCCCGTGCGGTTTTGGCTGTCTGCACGGTTTTTGAGCTGCGGCCGGGCAAAACTGACAGCCGCATTCCGGGCGCATGGAAGTTCGCCCGGAATGCGGCTGCTGCAAAGCGCCGGCCGGGGACGCGCCGGTCGGGCTGAGAGAGCCTGTTTCCATAAAATACACCCGCGACGTCGTGTGCCAGGAGGCCGTGCTCTCTTTCCTGATGCGGCTGCCGGAGGCCCTGAACGAAGACCGTACCGCCAGAAGCAGCCGCCTCGTCGCCTGCCCCGTAACGCTTACGCTGCGTCTGCATGCCGGAGAACCGTTCCTCCAGGCCAGCTGGCAGATTGAAAATCGCGCCCGGGACCACCGGCTGCGGATGCTGGTCCGCACCGGTCTGGACGCCGATGCTACCACGGCGCTGTATCCCCATTCCGGCGAAGAGCAGGCGCTCTTCTGCTGCGACTGCCTGCAAACGCCGCTGCTGGCGGCGGCAGCACCGGTAGACACACGGAAATTCCTCGGCGGACGCCCGGCGCTGCAGGAGGCGGCCATTGCGGAATTCTTCTATCAGGACGACCCGTACCCCACAGCGCGCCTGCCGCGGCGCGGCGGCTGCCTGTCCCTGCCTGGCGATGTCCAGATGACCGCCCTGAAAAAAAGCGAGGACCGGCAGGCCTATGTGCTCCGCTTTTTCAGTACACGGAAGGAAGAGCGGCTCGTGCCGCTCCACCTGGACCGCACCCGGTTCTCCCGTGTGGAAAAAAGCGATTTGCAGGAGCGCGCAGGCGAGCCGCTTCCGCTGGATGCGGACGGATGTGCGGTGCCTGTAAAGGCAGGCGAGATTGTAACCCTTCGGCTGATTCCCGTGAAAGGAGAGGGGCATGAACATCCCTGAAAAGCACCGGCTGCTGTTCCGGAACACCTATGAATCCCTGCGGGGGCGCATCCATTCCAATGGCTACCGCCACGTCGACGTGCTGCCGTCCTACCGCAGTAAGGATCTGGAGGCGTCCGGCGGCGCGATGAACGTGGTCAGCAAGATTTTTGACGGAAAGCTCCTCTTTGATTCCGAGGCGTAGGCGCATCCGGCGCGCCGGGATTCTGTGTGTCCGCAGGACGCTGACCCGGCGGAACAAAATGAAACGGCCCCTGCTGCAGAACCTCTGCAGCAGGGGCTTTGTGATTCTCTTACAGGTTTTTATCTCTGCCGGGAAGAGCGTGCGCTTGTAATATTTCGTCAATCCGCATCGCCGTCATGCTCTGCAAAGCTGAATTGATTGCGATAGTCTGTCGGCGAGACGCCGACGACGCGGCGGAACGCGCGGTTGAACGTGACGTTGTCGGAAAACCCGACGTTCAGGCAGATATCGCAGATGCGGTCGTCCGTATTCAGCAGCAGCTGCTTTGCCTGCGTGATGCGCACATTCGTCAGATAGTCCGTAAACGTCACGCCGGTCTTGCTGCGGAAGAGCTTGCTGAAATACGAAGGATTCAGATGGACGTAATCCGCCGCCTGCACCATGGTGAGCTTGTTCGCGTAGTGCTTCCGGATGTAATTTTTTGCGCTGTTGATCAGCGAATTCGCATTGGGTTCGATTTTTCCCTGTTCTATGAGCTCGCTCTGCTGCAGCAGGCGGACGACCGACAAAAACTCATGCTTGTCGATCGGCTTGAGCAGATAGTCAAACGCGCCGTATTTCATGGACAGCCGCACAAAGCAATAGTCGTCATATCCGCTGAGTACAATCACGCGGATGTTCGGATAAAGGGTGTGCAGCCGCTTTGTCAGCTCAACGCCGTCCATGACCGGCATCTTGATATCCGTGACCACAACGTCCGGACAGGCGGCGCCGATCGCTTCCAGCGCCGCTTTTCCGTTTGCCGCCTCACCGGCCACCTCTACAAAGGCGCAGTTCTGGCGCAGGATTGAGATGATCCCTTTGCGTATGATGGTTTCGTCGTCTACAATAAAGAGCCTCATGCTTTTCCTCCGACCGGCGGCAGGTTCAGGTATACCGTCGTCCCTTTTCCCCATTGACTTTCAATCTGCAGCCCGCAATCCGGCCCGAACAGCAGCTTGAGCCTTCGGTGTACGTTCTGCAGGCCGATGCTTCCGCTGTGCTCGCCCGTTCCGTCAAGAGAACGGCGCAGCTGCGCAAGCCTCTGCTCCGGGATGCCGCAGCCGTTATCGCTGACGGCAATTTGGAAGTGCTCTTCGGTATCGACGCAGGACAGGCAGATTGTTCCCGGATTGCTGAAGGCGTGCGTAATGGCGTTTTCGATAATCGGCTGAAGCGACAGCTTGGGAACCAGCGTATCGGCATACTGCTTTGGAATGTCGATCCTGAACGCCTCAATCACGCTGAGCTGCTTTTTCTGCAGGAACACATAGTCTCTTGCAATCGCCAGCTCGTTGCGCAGCGTGGTAACCTTGTCCGAGGTGCCGATGCTGTAGCGCAGGATCTTGCTGAGCGCGCAGATCATCTCGACGGACGCCTCATCCCCGTTGATCTCCGCCATCATGCGGATAGATTCCAGCGTGTTATACAGGAAATGCGGGCTGATCTGAATCTGCAAAAATTCGATCTCGATGCGGTTCTTGTGAAGCGTGGCGAACAGCTTTTCCTTTTTCAGATCCGCTATCACATGGTTGAGCTGCTCATAGGACGAGCCCAGTACGTTGACCTCATTGCAGGAGCCGCTCAGCGGCTCGGTAATCACGCCTGCCTCCTGCATCGTGCTGATGAGGGAGTTGACGGGCTTTACCACGTTGCGGTAAAACTCCCGGATCGCAACGGCAGCGGCGGCGGCGAACAGCAGGAAGATCACAGCGCTCATGCCCAGCAGCAATTCGGACAATTCCGCCGTGATGTAGCGGCTCTCGACGGCTGTGACGACAAGCCAGTCCGTTCCCTGCAGCTGCTCCGCAGCCAGCAGAAGCCGTCCGCGCCTGCCGCCCGCGGCGGCCTTCCGGTCACGAAGCAGCGTTTCAAACGCCCGGTCGCCGAACAGCGCCCGGCAGCTCTGACCGATCTGACCCGGATCCGCAGAGGAGATGATCTGTCCGGTCTGGTCCGTGATCCAATACTGCTGGTTCGGATAGGACAGCATGCTGCTGCAGGTGTCCTGCAGGACGGAGATCTCCTCCGTCAGAATGAAATATCCGATGATCTCCGTATGCGGTACAGCGATCATCGCACGGGAAACGGCATACACATAGCTCCCGTCGTCCAGCTCGATGGCTCCCAGAAATACGCCGGAGCCTCTGGCCGCGTCTATAAAGACGTAATCTTTGATACAAGCTCGGTCGCCGAAAACGTGTATAAAAATAGCGAAAACCGCAGGAAACAAGGCGTTTCTTGCGGTTTTCGCTGTATTTGTCGGTGTTCAATTTGCCCCGTCAG
>CADBOK010000192.1 GCA_902796245.1 Oscillospiraceae bacterium
AACGGCACCACCCACGCCGGGAAGATCAAGGCCTACGTTCAGTTCTGCCTCGCCATGAGCGCCTGGGCTATCGACTGCAAGGACAACGACCTGTATTTCAAGTCGATCAAAAATCTGACTACCGAGCAGCGCGGGAAGCTCATGGGGAACGTGCTGAAAAATCGCCTCGGCCTCCGCGGCAAAGAGTTCAAGACCTGCCGCTATCATCTGACGGCTGCGTTCCAGACCGCCGCCGATCAGACCACCGCGGCCTGATGAAATCGGCTGACCTACCGGCCAGACGGGGAGAAAGGAAACAGCATGGACTACAACAAAATGACCGCGACCGTCAAGGGCACAACCGAGGACGGCGAAGACTTTACCGAGGTCGTCCGGTTTACGCTTCTCCCGCCGGATAAAGGCACCTCCTATTATGGCACCGGCTGTTATATGCGGGCCGTGACGCCGTACCACCCGCACCTTGTGGACGTCCGCTACGAGCGGACCACGGACATTGAGATCCTCGCCGATCGCTGGATCAAGAGCTTCTACGGCAAGAACGCGAAAGAGGTCATCAAAGAGTTCCCCGCCGAGTGCCGGCGGTGAGGACACCCGCCCTCCCGGCCGGGCCAAAGACCGGGAGATTGGAGGAAACATGAGCAGAAAGTACTATATCGCATACGGCAGCAATCTCGACGTGGATCAGATGCTCGGCCGGTGCCCGGACGCCATCGAGATCGGCAGCGACGTCATCAAGGATTATGAGCTGCTGTTCCGGGGAAACTCCCGGCGCTACGGCGTGGCCACCATCGAGCCGCGCGAAGGATCCTCCGTCCCTGTCGGTATCTGGTCGATCAGCGAGGACGACGAGCGGGCGCTCGACTGGTATGAGGGCTGGCCGAGACTGTATGAAAAGCAGACATTCCGCGTCCGCGTGAAGGGGCGGGAGATCCCCGCCATGGCGTATATCATGACGCCCGGCCACCGGATCGCCGAGCCCACCCGGGCCTACCTTGACACCATCGCACGCGGCTATGACGATTTCGGGTTTGACCTTGCCCCGCTGATGCAGGCGGCAGAGGAAGCGAAAAGGAGGGCGCGGGAATGAAAAAGGAGCCGCAGACCGAGGAGCGGCGCGCCGTTCATATTGCAGCCGTGATCATGCAGGCCGACGGCCTGTGCAGATATGACGACCTCGATAAATGCAGACGTTTCCTCCCGACGGACAGCGACTGCGTGAATTGCATCGAAAAGTGGCTGCTGGCGAAAGCCAGGCAGGAGATCAGACGAGAGGAGGCGATATTGTGACGAGTTGTGACTTTGACCAGTACTGGGAATTAGGATCAGCAATGCTGGCATTAGACGCTGCCGACAAAAAGGACTTCATTGAGTTTCTGCGGTTTTGCGTTGAGCGTCTAAATAAAGGCGACACAGTTCAAGCGATTTGGAACGACTATCGGCGACAGATGATCTGAAAGGAAGAAACGAAATATGGTCGACACTTTGACACCGCATTCTGCCCTCGCTAAACTGGGAGATATGCTGATGGAGAATTGCCCGAAGAATGACTGCCTCATCTATCGGAGCACCTATGAACAGTATCGGGAAGCCAAGGCAGACTATACCAGGATCGTGGCGACGTTCTCTGATCTATCCACTGTTACAACACACGCTTTGGAACACTGCATCAGGCAACTGATCATCGGCATGGGGAGAATGTGGATCGAGAATTACGACGTGGGGAAATACCGCGATATCGCCGGCGTGAGCGGCAGAAAGGAAATGCAATGATCCGATATACCTACACCATTGATCAACTCCGCGACATGCCGGAGGATAACATCCGTCGCCTCTTTTTGGATTTCGAGGCTACCGTCCGTTTTTTCAACGCCGTGGATCTCTCCCGGTATTACACCGTAGATAGCGGAACCATCGAAGCACCGGAGCCGGAGATCGCATGCGAGCGCCTATTTCGCCTGTACAATTCGGACGAGCGCCCTGCGGGCTACACCGGGCGCAGCATGAGCGTCAGCGATGTGGTAAACCTCTGGGATAACAGCGTGGAGCCTCCGAAGAAAAGCACCTGGTTCTGCGATAGCATTGGCTTCAAGCGCCTGGAGGTAACACCATGAGCAGAGATTGGACGCCCGAAGAGCTCCAGGCCGTGAGCGCGGCCATGAAGGAAGCCGGGGAAATGACATTTGAAGAGTTCAGCGCCGAGGTCGATGCGGCCACGGCAGCCAAAGTGAAGATCGACGCCTTTGCGAAGATCCAGACCGACGGCGTACACTTCTGCCCCAGGTGCGGGCAGCTGACCATCAAGGACGCGCTGCACACCAACGCCCTGAGCCGGGCGGCAACGGTTTACGTCTGCGATCAGTGCGGCATGGACGAGGCGCTCCGCGCTTTCGCAAGGAAGGAGCTCCCGCTGAAAGACTGGGCAATCGCGCAGCTCCCGGTGGTGGTAAAGCAGGAAATGCCGCTGTGAGCCCGCTGCGTGAGTTGCAACAGCGGGGCGCGGTCGAAAGAGTGTAGACGCTCACCCCCGACGAGAAAACGCGCTCAGGGCGCAGAAACGAGAAAAAGCCCCCATGCAGGAACCGGCTACCTGCATGGGGGCTCCCGGCTTTCCTGCCGGCTTGATGTGTGAATAGAAGGTTATGTGAAAAAGAGGAAGGTGATGGCTGTGTTCTGTACAGCAATATTGTTGCCATCAAGCACGAAAGAGGTAAACAATCTTTGCCTGCATCGATCATGCCAGGGAGGTGCTCTGCACCAATTGGCCATTATCTCGTCACGTGGATCGCACATTTTTGATTCCTCTTTCTAAATGGTGGAAGATGGGCCGATGAACGCGCTCAGGAGTAAGATCTCCGAGCTTTATCTGTTGCCGCGTCTTCGACAACCTCCAGCACTCGATCAGCGAATCCTTCTTGGAGATCTGAGATAATATTCTCGAGCCGATCAACCATTTCCGGCGTTGCGTCTCCATCAATATTGATGGAAACCGGGACGTTGATCTGAACACTTTCGCCGGCGCCGCCGACTGACATATCCGGGATGGCATCGACGGACGCGGCCGGGACGCTCACCTGCTGCAGCAGCTCCCTCGTCCGCGCGGCGTCGATCACCTCTTCGCCGCCGTGCATCAAGACCAGCTCTGGGCCATACTCACCGACGAGCGCAAGGCCGGCGGAAGCATAATTTGTGCCGGTAGCGTATTCCTCCAGAAGCCCACCTGTGTCAATCGGCCCGTAGCTTCCTGATGCACTGCCGAGGGCGGCAGCCGCAACAACGCCCAGCTTGGCATAGGCACGCCTTACGCTATTTTCCATGTCAGCCGCGGAGTCGATGAATGCCTGGATAGTGGCGCGGCCGTTGGCAGCGGCATCGGCGCTCAGATCGAGGGCCTTGATATCAGCTTGAAGCTCCTGCGTGAGTTCTTCCATCTGCTGCTGAAAATCCGTCTTGAACTCCGCTATGGCATCCGACGTTTCGGCCTGCGTTTTTTGGAGATCCTGCCACTGCTTCACCATCTGCTTTAGGTCCGCATCTGACGCGGCAGCCATGCCGGCAATGGCGTTCACGCTATCCTTGCTACCATCAGCAAAGGAAGCGATGACGTCGCTAAGACCTTCGACATCGGATGCACGGGAACTCAGAGAAGCCAGGTTGGCGTTGTAGTCTTCCCAGTAAGTGATTTGCGAGCCAAGTGCCTTGTTGATTGTGTCTGCGCTGGTGGCGGCAACCTTGTCTGCTTCATCCCACAGGGAATACTGGCCGGTAATACTCTTGTATGCCTCTTCGTATGCGGCCTGGTAGAGCTTTGTCAGCTCGGAAACTTGTGTGACGGTATCTGCAATCGCATTATTGACAACGAGCTCCTGCTCGGCCAGAGCAACTGCAGAATCGGCAGCCATATCTGTCGTATCGCTCAACCTGCGGACAGCTTCCTCTGCTGTGGCGATTTCTGCCTCTGCATTGGCAACGGCTTCCTTACCTTCTGTAATGGCCGTTTCGTAGTTTTTGACCTTCTTTTCCGCTCTCCACATTTCATCACTGACGTCGGCAAGAGCGGCTTCCAGCTCGCGGTACTCATCTGTGAGGAAACTTTCAGCGAGCAGCGAATCGTTGTTGGCCTTGTTATAGGCGTCGGCTGCGGCGGTGGCCTCATCCCAGAGCTCGGCTTGACGTTTAAGCATGTCACCGTGTATTTTCTGCACGGCCTCCAACTCGATCTGAGCCTTTGTCAGACCTATGCTGTTTCGCTCCGCCTCGACCAGCACATTGGAATATGCCTTATATACTGAAGATAGTTCGTCCTGATACGCCTGCGCGATGGCGTTTTGTTTCCACGCTTCGGTGTTTGCGCGGAGCGCCTCAGTGCCGCCGGCGATGGAATCAGTCTCCAGGTCGATATACTGGGCAAGCTCCGGGACCGTCTGGGTGAGCAGAAGCAGCGTGTTGTGGTAATCCCGCTGCTGTTCATCCGTTTCAAGTCCCTGCGCTTTAAGGTCTTCCAGCTTGGAGATGTAGTTATCTGCGACGTTTGCCGCAGCCGTCGTAGATGCGACGGTATCATCATAAGTGTCAGCTGCGTCCTTTATCATAGATCGCATTTCCCGTGCGGCTTCCGTCAGCTCGCTCACGGGCGGGACCGCATCGTTAAACTCATCGGAGAGTCCGGCCACCATCGCAGCAAGTCCCGCTACGGCTGCAGAGACGCCCATGATGACGTTCACTCCGGGAATGGCTTCGGCGAGCAGTGTGGATGCCGTAGCTGCGACTTTAGCGGCGACAGTATATGCGGTAATGCCACCTACTACCAGGCCGAGGACGCCGACGAAGGCAGTGACCGCTTTAATCAGAGCGGGATTCTTCTGGAGGAATCCATTGATTTCGGAGATGATGCCGGCGAACTTTCCGTAGAGCTCGGAGAGGATCGGAGTGAACTGCTCACCTACGGTGGTTTGGCAGGCCTCCCACGCGCTCTGCAGCAGCGTGAGCTGACCGACCATGTTATCCATCTTGATGTTCGCCATCTCCTGCGCGGCGCCGGTGCTATTGGTAATGGAATCGGAGAGATCGGCAAAATCTTTCTCGGCTGCATTGACAATATTCAGCAGGGCGCTCATGCCGCGCTGGCCAGCGAGCTCGGCGGCGTAGAATGCCTTTTCATCCTCGGTCAGACCGGAGAAACTGTCGCGCATCCGCTCCATGATCTCCATGAAGGAGTACATGCGTCCCTGGTCGTCCGTGAGGGAGAGCCCGAGCGCCTCCATGGCGTCAGCACTCTCCTTCGTCGGCTTGGCCAGACGGGTGAGGATGCCGCGCAGCGACGTGCCGGCTTCGGAGCCCTTGATGCCTGCATTTGCCATCAGCCCCGTCGCCACGGCCAGATCCTCGACGTCATATCCCAAGGAGCCGGCGAGCGGCGCCACGACCTTGAACGTCTCGCCCATCATGGAGACGTTGGTGTTGGCGTTGGCGGCGGTAGCGGCGAGGATGTCCGCATACCTGTTCGTGTCAGCCGCAGAAAGGCCGAATGCGGTCAGTGAATCGGTAACAATGTCAGACACCGTAGCGAGGTCTTCACCGCTCGCTGCGGCCAGTTGCAACACGCCAGGCATACCCGCAATCATCTGCTCGGCACTCCATCCGGCCATGGCCATATAGCCCATGGCGTCGGCGCTCTCTTTGGCCGTATACTTGGTGGTTGCGCCGAGCTCTTTGGCCAGATCGGAGAGCCGCGCCATTTCCTCGTTCGTCGCCCCGGAGAGGGCTTCGACATTGGAGAGGGACGCCTCGAAATCTCCGGCAATGCTCACGCATTCGGCATAGGCCTCGTAGATCTCCTTCAATGCGACAGCAATGCCGGCCGCAGCTATCGCTGAACTGACCGCATTGAAAGCGACGGCGGCGGTGCTTCCGTAGTCCTCTGTACTCTCTGTCACTTCCTCCTGCCGCTTTTTCAGCTCGATCATTTCGGCACCGAGCCGCTCACTTTCCTGTTGCAGATCGTTGGTATTGACACCCGCCTTTTGCAAAGCAGAGCCCATCTCGTCGAGCTTGCCTGTCTGCTTTTCCAGCGATGCGGTGGTCTTGTCGATCTGCTGTTGTTTTGCCAGTAGCTTATTCTCCAGATCGGAAGAGAACTCGCCCGTTTCCTGGATCTCGCGCTGGATATTGTCATACTGCTGCTGCAAGACCTCGAGCTTTTTCTGCGTGCTCTCCACGGCCTGCTGCTGCTTCTGGTAGGCCGATATGTCGCCCTGCATCTTACTCAGTTCCTGGATCTCCCGCGAAAAACCCGAAAGTTGCTGCTGCGCTTTGCTGAACGTGCCGGAAAAGCTGCCATTTTCCTGGGCGCTGAGCTGAAACAGCATTTCATATTCGCGTTTTGACAATAGTTTTCCCTCCTTCTTGTGTTGCGGAATAACTGGTCACTTTCATGAATGAAGAAGAAATTCTCGAGCATGTGCGATGATCATTTGAAAATCCGACAATGATCGTCTTATCTGCCATAAAGCACCTCACCAATCGTCATATTGCAGCTTCGTCCCGCTGCCCTTTTTGTTCTTCCTTGGCGCAGCCTGGCGCGCCGGCGCCGGAGACGCAGCCCCCGGCTGTTTCTTCGCGGCCTTCAGGCGTCGGTCTATCTCGTCGAGATTGGCGGGCAGCGCCTTGAACGCCGCCAGCGCATAGTTGCGGCAGTCAAGGGCCTCATTCCGCTCATGGCCGGGTATTTTCTTCCACGTCCACGGCTTTCGCTTGTTCGGGTCATAGACCTTTGTCTCGGACAGGAGCCCCTTGAAATAGGAGCTGCCATAGTCGTCGCGCTTCGGGAAGTGGCAGTATTTTGGCCCCGGCTTCTGCACTTTCAGATTGTCCATGATGATCTCCTTGCCGGAGTCGACGCCGATCTGATACTGCCATGCCGTGCCGACGGCCTTGTTGTGTATCATGATCTTCTGCTTCTTCGGCGGTGCTGTATAGGGCGTATCCTGCCCAGCCATGCCCTTGATACAAAACAGCTTTTTGGAAATCCGCGCAGCGCACCGCTGGCGCACCTCCATCGTGAAGTGACCGCCTTCGTCCATGAAGGACATGGAGAGCTTCAGCCCAATGCCGGACTCAAAACGGTACACGCGGTCAAGCACGTCATCGAGCGCTGCCCACGTTTCATCATCGTCAGGGCGTCCCATGATGATGTCCTTCCGGATGCCCCATGTCTCGCCGAAATGACCGTGCCCGAGGATTTCATATTCCAGACGATCGTCCTGTGTGTCGACGCCGCAGGTCAGCACCAGCACGCCCTCCGGGAGATCCACGTCGCTGCCGTCCTCGCGCTGGCCGTATTCCTCGCGGCGCTCCATCAGACTGTCCTCGTCCTCCAAATCGCCGCGGTCTTCCCATAGTTCGCCGAAGCGCGTGTTGTACACGACCTGCAGCGCCTTTTTGTCGCCCAGCGCATAGAGGAATTCCAAGATGGTCGATTCCCACGACGCCCACGGACTAACAAAGCTGTTCAGCCAGAACGAGCGCACGCCGCGCTGATAGGCGTCTGGATTGTCGGCCACCCATTTCGCCGGCTGGCGCTTGATCGTCGCCTCAGAGGACACGCAGCCGCAGGAGGGGCAGACGTAATAGATGTCGCTCACTTCGTACTGTTTCTCTCCCCGCACAACCGTCTCATGCGAGGTGTAGCGAATATCCGAAAAGCGAATATCGTGATGCTCGCCGCATTCCGGGCACTTCACGCACCAGCGCTCCATCGTGCCCTCAAAGTAGGCCTTCGCGATCTTGCTGACGTTCTGCACCGTCGGCGTCGAGACCTCCACGGCCTTTGAGTTATGGAAGGTGATTTGTCGGGCCGTCGCCAGTTTCCACGGATCGCCCTCATTGCCGGCACTGGCCGCCCAACGGTCGAGCTCGTCGCCGAACACATAACGGCACGGCGTAGACGCCAGATCAGAGGCAACGATTGAGCCGCACATGAGCAGCATTCCGCCCGGGAAAGACTTTGACAGTATTGTGTTTCTGCTGTCCCGGCTTTTCGCCTTGCTGACGCGGGTGCGGAGCACGGGAGAGTCCTGGATCATTGGGCCGACACGCAGGTTTGAGAACTTCCGCGCATCGTCAATATCCGGGTGGATATACAGGATGTTTCCGGGATCCTGATGAATGACATAGCCGATGCAGTTCAACTCGAATTCGCTCTTGCCGACCTGTGAGGCCGCGACCATGACGATCCGCCGCACCTTTGGATCGGTGAAGGCGTCCATGGGCTCTTTCAAATACGGCGTCCGGGACGTTCGCCACGCGCCGGACTCCGCATTTGACCGCGGGAGCCGCCGGTACTTGTCCGCCCATTCGGAGACCGTGATCCGCTCCGGGGGCTTGGCCAGCAGCACCGATTTCACGATTGCGGTGTTCAGTCTATCGATCTCGGTTTCCTTAGCCATCGTCAAGGGCCTCCGAGAAATCCCAGTTCATGCGGTTCCTGACGCGCTCCTCATACCGGACCGGGTCATAGCGGTACCGGGAGATCTCTTCCAGCGCGGCGAAGACCTCCGCGCGGATTAGCTCCTCGGCCTCGGCCGCTGTCTTCGCGGCCTGTGTGTCGACCGCCAGTCTGCCGGGCAGCGCCATCATCAGACTGCGCACCGTGAGAATGAGGTCCGCCGTCATGGCGGCGACGTCCTCCGAACGGTGCATCTTCCCTTTGAGTTCATCGGCTTCCAGCTTGGCGACCATCGCCCGGCTGGCTTTGATCTGAACCTCGCTCTGCCGGCGGGCCTTTTCGAGCTTCACGTCTTCTTCATCGATGGGCTTGGCATTGACCCACGAGAAGTACCGATGAATGTTCTCAATCAGGGTGTACTTCCCGTTTCCAGCCTTCCTCAGCACGCCGTCCTCTGTCAGCTGCCGAACGCGCCGGCCTGTCAGCCGCAGCGCCGCCGACAGCTCTGCCGGAGAGACCTCGGTGTCCTCCGTGATCTTCTCCACGATCTTCTCCGTATTTGATGCCATAGCTTCAGCTCCCTTCTGCTTTTCCAAGCGTTTGGACATCTTCAGGACGCCCCGAGGTGTCCCGCTTTTTCAGGTCTCATTAAGGCATGAGCTATCCTTGGGGCGGAGGGGCAGTGATGAACTGCCCCAGCCGGTCCACGCCTTCCCGGGTGCGTGTCCGGCTTTCTGCATCAGGCACTCCGCATATATGCAGGGCTCACCAGAATTGCACTGGAGCGCCGAGGGGAGCGGCGAGACCCTTACCCTGCTGTGATCTTATATTCGGAGGTCATGGCCGGACAGCTATGGCGAACTGCCCGATATATCACACTCCCGGGAGAACACCACCGGGAGAGGATAGCAATGCGCGGCGCTTTGCATCCGTTTTGTGCAAAAACCGGAACGGAAATGACCGTTTTTTCGCTCAGAAACTAGGCATTTTCTGGGGTCGGAGAGCCCGCAAGAAAAGGGGAGGGGCCTTCACAGTACCTTTTTCTGCTGCAACAGGCGTTCTTTCTTCTCTACGGCGCTTTCAGCTCATGCAGCGGTAGGCACCCGCACACCTGTGCCTCGTCGGTTGCCGGACGTTATTCATCCTCAGGTGCGTCGGCCGCGGCGTGGATCTCATCATGATCTATAAGCATCTCAATATCTGCCGCCAGGCGAACGCTGGCCGGGGAGCCGGCAAACCCGGGATCAGGATACCGCGCGGCAAGCGCTTCGAGGTACCGCAACTTGCAATTATCTTCATCCCCTGCTGTTGCGCATGAGAAATCTACAATGCCGCCGTGCTCTTCAATGATCGGCCACACCTTTCTCATTTGCACGCGCCCCCTAGCAGGATTGTCTCGGATGCCCTGTGCACTCTTCAGTACATCATCAAGTTTCTGCGTGGCCACTTCAATGAAAGAGTCTATTAACGCACAAACCTTGGTGTTGATCTTCAGGGCAGCATATCTCTCGATCACATTGCAAAACAGATCGTTATTGCCAGTAATCTCCACGCGGCTCAGAGCTTCCAGCCGGCGCCGAGCGGTGAACTCAGCAGCAGATGCCTTGTCGACGTCGTTTTTTGCTTTTTCCTCCGCAACGGAATCGCCGGCACTTATCGCGGCGCCGAGCCTTTTTACGGCAATTTCGGATTTAAGCTGACACTCTTCAATTGCGGCGCGCAGACTGTCAATTTTCCCTTCGAGCGCGGCTTTCCGACTTTCCTTGTCGTCTTTGTAAGCGTCGATGGCATCCTGCAATTGTTCCTTAGCTTCATCGAGTGAGGTTTTCTCAGCATCAATGAATGAAGCCAGAGGAGTAAGCACTGTCTCGGCAAATGCCACTGAAATAGCATCGAGATCGATCTGCTTCCCGCCGACGCCGGCGGGCATGGTGGTATACAATTCTTTGTTCATTTTTTCCTCCATTTCGTGTTATTTGGGGATATACATATTCAGCGCTCTATATGCTGCTGATCTTGCAGTAACATTGCTCATGTTGACGTATAAACTGACTTCTTTCCAGGAAAGACCGTGGAGAAAACGCAACCGCAGAATGGTTCGGCCTGAGATATCCTCAACTTCTGTCAGCGTATCCTCAATAGAGGGTCGGCGCAGATCTATTTCCTTTTTGATTTCTGCAATCTCTTGGCTCAGAATTTCAATGCTATGTTCAAGTTCCGGATCCTCTGAGGAACTAGCTATTTTCAAAAGGCCTTGCTGGATATCATTCAGCTTACGAATTTTTTCGTGCAAATCAAAGACACTCCGCAGATCTCTTTGTGTCATCTTCAAAACTGATATTACTCTCCTTTCGTCGTCGTTTTGCAAGCCATCGCCGTGCTAGGCGTTCCCGCCTTTCCTCTCGTTCGAAAACGAGCTTTTCCACGGCAGAGGTGTTCGTACGGGAAAACTCCCCGATGCCAACCTTCAGATAGTAATTTGTCCTTGTGTCGATAAACTCATCGAGCCCTAAGATGCGGCTTTGTGCTCGAAGGTGGCCGAGAGCCTTGCTCTCTTTTTGCTGGGCGGCACTCCCGGTACACGACATAGCATCGCCGATGGCCTGAAAGGTTTCGCCGTGATAATAATGTCGATTCAACACCTCTCTTTGATCCTCTGGCAATACATCCATTGCAGCTTCCAACCTGTCGTGCAGCTGCGTGATCCAAAGATCGTGAAGAACAGCATCCTCTGGGCCGATGCTCTGATCGGGAATAAAATCAATGAGCGCCGAAAGATCTCCTTCTTCGCCATCCCCAATTGGCGTGTCAAGTGAGGATGCATATAGAAAGGCGTCGGCTTTATTTCTTTGACCAGCGACATCAGCAAAGGCGGTTCTCAGACAGAAATCATAGATCGTAAGAAATGGTGCTTTTTCCGGATCTGAGTATCGGATGGCTTTTGTGAGTGCGAGGAAGGCACTCTGTACCAAATCGTCATTCTCAAAACACGGAGCTCTGTTGGAAGAATGCCGCCTGAAAAATTGCCCGGCTTTCATTTCGGCATATTTCCGTACCTGTTCCCAGAGCTCTATTATCGCATTCTGATCACCGTCCTTTGCTTTGATGGCCAACTCTTCATTCGTCATCTTGACAAACCACCTCCACAAACGGTAGAATATGGCTATTCTTCCATGGCCTGTAGAGTTGACCCACTCTCAGGAGCGTCCGCGCATGATGCTTCTTCATGCGCGGTCGTTTTTTCGTGGATGGGCAAAAGCAGCGCGAGCAGTGAGAATTTTACTTCTGCCCATGTAATGGCTTACTTCTCCTGAGCGTCGTTATCCTTCAATCGGAGAAACTCGGCACGGACAAAGATCCGAAAGACGGGATGCCGAATCCTTCCGATCTCCTTCCGGAGCCGCTTCTCCATTCGCGGCGAGCTGATAAATGATTGCCTCAGACCGTCGCCGATCAAAAGCTCATTCGTCATTTCTGAAAAACAGATGGCATTTCCTTCGGCCAGCCGCTGCAGCCCCGTCAAGATATCATCCCGCGCCAGACCTGTTTCTTCGGCAATCTGCGCGGGGTGGATCTGATAGCAGCCGCAGAAGTTGCTGTGAGGGTTCGAGAGAAGGTAAAACAGCAAGTATTTGTCCTTTGCTGAATAATCCTTGAATGTCGGGCTAGTCCAGAACGTAGACTGGAAGGCCCAGGCGCGACGAATATCATTTTTCTCCATCTTCATAGTCTCCATAATTTGATGGTGGGTAGTGTAGAGTCGGCGCAAGAGCGGGTGCGGCAGCGCCATCGGCGCATGCCCTTTCTTCTGTTCCTATGGTACTGTTTGGTACGGTAGGGTACGGTAGGGTACTGTTAGGGGCGTGACAGATGCGTGACGTCACGGCATCGTCACGCGTGACAGGTGCGTGACATAAAGAATCCTCGGACATTGTTTCGTTCTGCTTTTTCCTGTCCCGAGCCCGCTTCTGACGCTCCCGGTCATTGGCGCGCTTCGTTTCTCGCTTTTCCATGAGTCGCCCTACATACTGATCCCAATCATGAAGCTGCATGTCTTCATCAAGGAAGCCAGCGCTGATGAGAGCTCTAACTAATTCACTGCCTGGCTTTGACCATTCTGCGGCCTCAGCCAGATCATTTGGATCGATGTCACTCAGATTGCCGTCCGGAGCGTTATCGACCGCCCAGAGCCAAAGCATAACCATGTGACCAACTGCTTGAGGCGTTTTAATTTTCAACTCCCGCTTAAGCTTTTTTATTTTCCTGTGAGCAGGAAGCGTTTGGTGTACTTCGATCCAGGCCATTCCATCATCTCCTCTGATCTGATCTGTCTTAATTCTTTGCTTCAGGGTACATCAGACAAATGCAGATCGGCAGGTGTCTGCAAGGCCTTGACGAATCCGGCTATCAGCGGTAAACTGTTTTTGGAAAGCTGGTCAGCCCCAAAGCTCCTGCCTTCCGCGTCGCCCTGGTGTGTCCGCATCGGGGCGGCGCTCTTTTTTTCATTCCGCCTCACCGTCAGCACCTCCCGGATCGGCGCCGAGCTGACGGAGCAGCGCAGGCACGTTTACGTAGAGCACCCGGCCGGAGCGGATATGAGGGACGGTGCCATCCCGGCAGCCATTCCGAAGGAAAAATGCCGAAAGCCCCGTAGTCTGTACTGCGTCCGCAATTTTTTGAAACGGAGGGCCTTCTCGAGCCCGCAACTCAACTGCGTTCATTCTTTCGTCCACCTCTTTCTTCCTCTTGATTTTTCGCCCGCGAGATCTCCTTGATCTCTCGGATCAAGTGCGCCTGGCACGCCGGCGAATACTCCTGCTGAAGCCTTCGGGAGAGACAAACCGGAGGGATCGCCTCATATTCTGCGAGCTCCTGCAGCGAAACGTCATAGCGCCTTAGTGCATTCAGGACTCGCTCATTTGCTGGCATTAACAAGGGCCTCCTTTCTGAGATCATTGATCGCAGTGACGATCCGCTGCTGATCAGATGCGGACAGATCGGCGCGCAGCATCCGCGTCATTGTGGCCTCAGAGACGCCGAGACGCTTGGCAACCTCCCACATCCGGATGCCTTGTTTTTTGGCCATAAGTCTAATCTCCTGATTGTTCAGCATTTTTTCACCTCCCTGTTGACATTTTGATGACGACGATTTATTATTGAATTAAACAAGTCATCATCATCAATTGCAGAATAACATAATTTTCTGAGACCCCCAAAAAGTTATCGAAAATTATTTTTTGTCGGTTTTTTAAGTGCTTTTCGCAAATTCTGCAACAGGAGGAAACGGGATGGGAAAAAGACGATTGCCAAACAGAGAGAACGGCGAAAGCCGAACAACCCTCGGGGAGCGGATAGGAGATCTCCGGGCAGCTGCAGGTGAGACGCAGGCAGAAGCTAGTGCGGCCACTGGCTTGACCGAATCTGAATGGTGTAATTTTGAAAACGACAAACAAAAACGCCCGAGCGCAGATAAGATCATTGCGATCAGTCAGCACTTTGGCGTATCGGTTGAATACCTATATGACCTCAAAGAGATCTCTGATTGCGAGAAAGACTCGGAGACTGCGGTAGTTTATTCAAAACTTTCAAGACGTGCTCTGCAGGCTCTAAGAGCTGAGTCACATGATCCGGAGATGGGAACAAAGCCAATCTGCCAGATCATCGAATCAGACAGTTTCCATCGTCTAAACTGCCTCGTGTATAAGGCAGTAATGGCAAGAAGAGCGGCATCCAAAACTGGTCATATCACGCGCTTTCTCCCAGGTCTTCCGAAGGACACAAGAGAACAAGTTGCCAAAGCAATAGATTCGTCTGGGCAAGTATTGCTCTCTCTCCAGGAAACGGCCGATTATTATGAGGACTTAGCGGCAAGTGTGCTGAAGGAAATAATACTTGATATTGCAAAATCAAAGGGGTGAAAGATATGGCATCGACAAAGAGAATGACGACGGCTGACGGGCAGGTATTCTATAAGATCAGAGTCCACATCAGCCGGGACCGCCCTACGCTGACAATGCGCTGGTATGCTCCGGCAGGATGGTCGCAGAAAGCCATTGATCGAGAGCTGGCCAAGGTGGCCGCCGACTTCGAGCGCCGGTGCAAAGAGGGAGAGGTCCTATCCAGGAACGAGGCCAGGGAAAAAGAGCAGCAGGAAGCTCAGGCCGCCGCTGCAATCCAGACGGTGAAGCAATTCTGTGAGAAGGTCTTCCTTCCGTCGAAGGAGCTTTCATGCACAAAGAATACTATGGCCGGCTTTCGGGGATCCCTGTCCAATCACATCTACCCGCGGATCGGCGCCATGAAGCTACCTGATGTCTCTTCCGCAGATCTCAATTCGCTGCTGCTTGACTTCCGTTCCACCGGACAGTCTCATGGATCATGTGTCAAGATCTACACGGTGCTCGGCCTCGTTTTCAAAATGGCCTATATGCAGGATCTCATTCCGCGGAATCCGATGGATAAAACGGAGCGGCCGAAGCCCAGGACGGATGAAATCAAGAGCTCAGATCCGGAGGCGTTCACCGTCGACGAGATCAAATATATCTTCCAGTGCTTAGAGAATGAGCCCCTGCAGTGGCAAGCGTTCATCCGGCTGATGGCGGACACGGGGATCAGGCGG
>CADBOK010000193.1 GCA_902796245.1 Oscillospiraceae bacterium
TACGTCAGTATTCCTGCGAAAAAATGTCTTGCGCAACGCAAAAATCTCTCGCTGCCGGTCACATCATGAGTTTTCAGATACACCCTAAGTTCTACCGTGCAGGTGTCCAACTTGCACTTGCAATTTGCGCGTTGATTTTGCTTTGCAGGGCCTCGTAAAACCGGCCGAGATGCACGCCGTCGACAAGCCGGTGATTGACCTCAATGGAAAGACCCAGCGTTTCGCGGCCATTTTCCTGCCGGACGTATTTGCCCCAGGTGATGCGGGGAATGGCGTCGTCTTCGTCGATCTGCCGCTCGTTCGTGCAGCAGGTGAGGCCGAACCACGGAAGACACGAGATGTAGATCAGATCATCCGTTTCAGAGGCCGTTTCCACAAACGCCGTCTGTGCCCCGCTTCGCTCTTTTGCGGCCCGGCAGAAATCCTCCAGAGAGCCCTCACACGGGCATGTGATGATCCGGAACTGCTCACTGCCCTTTTTCAGATCCGTAAAGCTCGGGGTGCGCCTGTCCAGCAGGTAAACGCTTCCGCCGCGGATGGTATAGCGCAGGTTCTCGACCTCGTTGACCGCCTGTGTGACGAGATACGTCATGGCGTAATAGAAGGACAGGCCGCGCGCTTTCGTGTACGCATGCAGCTGCGTCACGTCCACGCGGAAGCAGACGTTGTAAAACGGCTGATCGAGCGAAGAAAAGAAGGAAAAAATATCCCTGCGCGGCCAGGTGCGCAGATTGATCTTCTGACAGGAACCGGACATAAGAAACCCTCCCGCTTTTGATAGCAATAGTCTATCAGATTTATAGGCAAATGAAAAGTCCCGAAACTATACAAAAAACGGACGCGCACAGCGCGTCCGTTTGGGGTTTTATTTGGTTTTCAGAAGATCGCGGATCTCGGACAGGAGCAGCTCCTCCTTCGTGGGCTCCAGTTCCTTCTCGGGCTCCGGCTCGGCGGGCTTTTCCAGCTTTGCCTTTGCCATGTTCATGGCCTTCACGACCAGGAATACAACGAACGCAATCAGCAGGAAATCGATGATCGTGGTCAAAAATGTCCCAAGGCCCAGCACGACAGCCTCGGACACGACGGTTTCACCGTCCATGACGGCGGGCTTGAGCGTGATATTGAGCGTCGCGAGATCCACACCGCCAATCAGACAGCCGATAAGCGGCATGATGATATCCGCAACAAGACTCGCGCTGATTTTGCCGAACGCCGTCGCGATGACAACGCCGATGGCCATATCCATGACGTTGCCGCGGGAGATAAAGGTCTTGAATTCATTCAGAAATTTCTTCATCTGGGTTGCCTCTCTTTTTCTTGATTCGGTTGGGGAGGGGCTCTGCTTCGCCCGTCTGACAGTTACAAATCTGCACAGTACTTTGTAGGGGCCGATGCCCACATCGGCCCGCTGGGAAGTTACGAATTCGCCGAAGATTTCCGTAAAAAGCGGTATATTCTGCGGGCGGACAGAGTCGTCCGCCCCTACGGGGAAGAGCGAGTGTCGTTGTAGGGGCCGACGACTCTGTCGGCCCAATGGGAAGTTGCGAAGTCGCCGCAGATTTTCATAAAAAATGGTGCGTTCTGCCGGTCGATGTGGGCATCGACCCCTACAACTGGCGAGATCAGTGCTTCGGAACCAGAACTTCCTTACCACCCATATATGGCTGTAAGCACTTCGGGATGGTGACGGTGCCGTCCTTCTGGAGGTGGTTTTCGAGGAACGCGATGAGCATGCGCGGGGGCGCGACGCAGGTGTTGTTGAGCGTGTGGGCAAGATACATCTTGCCGTCCGCGCCCTTGACGCGGATGCCGAGACGGCGGGCTTGCGCGTCGCCGAGATTCGAGCAGGAGCAGACCTCGAAATATTTCTGCTGCCGCGGGCTCCACGCCTCAATGTCGCACGACTTGACCTTCAGATCGGCCAGATCGCCGGAGCAGCATTCGAGCTGCCGGACGGGGATCTCCATATTGCGGAACAGCTCGACGGAATAGCTCCAGAGCTTGTTGTACCAGTCCATGGATTCCTCCGGGCGGCAGACGACGATCATTTCCTGCTTTTCAAACTGGTGGATGCGGTACACGCCGCGCTCTTCCAGACCGTGGCTGCCGACCTCCTTGCGGAAGCAGGGGGAGTAGCTCGTGAGCGTCAGGGGGAGCTTGGCCTCCGGGATGATCTGGTCGATGAAGCGGCCGATCATGGTGTGCTCGCTCGTGCCGATAAGATAGAGGTCTTCACCCTCAATTTTGTACATCATCGCTTCCATCTCCGGGAAGGACATGACGCCCTTGACGACATTGCCGTGCATCATGAACGGCGGGATGACATACGTAAAGCCCTTCTGGTCGATCATGAAGTCACGCGCGTAGGCGAGAACCGCCTCGTGCAGGCGGGCGATATCGCCCAGCAGATAATAAAAGCCCATGCCGGCCACGCGGCCCGCGGAATCCTTGTCGATGCCGTCAAAGGACTGCATGATATCGACGTGATGCGGGATCTCAAAATCGGGCACGACAGGCTCGCCGAAGCGCTGCACCTCGACGTTGTGACTGTCGTCCGGGCCGATGGGGACGGAGGGGTCGATGATGTTCGGGATCACGTACATGATCTCGCGCAGCTTGTCCTCGGCCTCGGTCTGCTTCTTTTCCAGCTCCGCGCGGCGCTCGTCGTCGGCCTTGACCTTCGCATTGTTTTCTTCGATCTGCTTCTGCAGCTCTGCCTTCTGCGCCTCGTCGGCTTTTTTCAGCTGACCGTAGAGCGGTCCGTTGGCCTTCGAGAGCTTGTTGCGGGCAGCCTTCAGCTGCTCGCATTCCTGCTGCGCCGCGCGCTTTTCCGCGTCGAGACGGACGGCCTCGTCCACGAGCGGCAGCTTTGCATCCTGAAACTTTTTCCGGATATTTTCGCGGACAGCGTCCGGATTTTCCCGTAAAAACTTAATATCAATCATGGGTTTCTCTTCCTCCTGTTATTCTCCGCCGAGCGTTTTGTATTCTTCCAGCGCCGCCTGTCCCAGATAGTCCTTCAGCCGTTCAAGCGTCTGCATGGCGCGGGAGAACGTGACGTTCCCTTCGCGCGTGTCGCAGCTTTTTGCTTCCAGAAGCGCTTCATACGCTTCCTTTGTCCGGTCAAGCTCGGTGCGCAGGGACTTTATCATTTCGTTCTCCGCCGCCTGCGCATCTTCCTCGGCCTGCGAGGCCTCGTCCAGCTTTTCACTCAGCTCGTCGAGCTTCGCCTGCAGCTCCTGATTTTCCTTTTCCAGCGCGATCTTATCGTCCTGCAGCGCGCGGTTTTCGTTCTGCAGCGCTTCGGCGTTGGAGAGCGCGCTCGTGCTGGCGGCGTTCAGCTCGGAGATTTTTGCCTCAGACGAGTGCATCTGTAAAATCAGCGAGACCAGAACCAGAATGAACGCGGCGCAGAACAGCACGGCCATATACCGAAGCAGCGCGGATTTGCGCTTCTCGCTCAGCGGCTTTCCGGTTTCCGGGGCAGCCTGCTCCGGCTGCGGGGTTTTCTTTTCGTCCATCAATGATGCTCCTTTTTGCGGATGGTATGCAGCGCGTCGTACAGCTGCTGCAGATCGTCCTGCCCATAGTATTCCAGCTCAATGCGTCCCTTGCGCTTGCCGGAGACGATGCGCACCTTGCGGCCGAGCCCGGCAGTGAGCTCTTTTTCACATTCGGCCAGATAATCGACCTGCGGCGGCTGCTCCTTGACGGGCTGCGCCGGTTTGGCGAGCTTTTTGCACAGCGACTCCGTCTGCCGGACGGACAGGCCCAGCGCCATGACCTTCTGCGCGATGGAAAGCTGCTGCGCCTCGTCCTTCACGGGCAGCAGCGCCCGCGCGTGGCCGGCGGACAATGCGCCGTCCTTGACCAGCTCCAGAACAGCCGGACTGAGGCTCAAAAGCCGCAGCGCGTTTGCGACGGCGGGGCGGGATTTGCCCACGCGGGCGGCGGCCTGCTCCTGCGTCATTTCATAGGTGCCCATCAGCTCCTGATAGCCGAGGGCTTCTTCAATCGGGTTGAGGTCTGCGCGCTGTAAATTTTCGATCAGCGCCAGCTCCATCGCTTTTTTATCGTCGGCTTCGATGACCACGACCGGCACGTCGGAAAGTCCGGCCAGCCGTGCGGCGCGCCAGCGGCGCTCGCCCGCGATGATCTGATAAAATCCGGACGGCAGCCTGCGCACCGTCAGCGGCTGAATGATGCCGTGCATGCGGATGGAATCCGCAAGCGAATCCAGCTCTTCCGGGTTGAAGGTTTTGCGCGGCTGAAGGGGATTCGGTTCAATTTTTTGCAGCGGCAGCGTCACGGCGCCTTCGCCGGGCGCGTTCGGCTGCTCGTTAAAGTCTTCAATCAGGGCGCCAAGACCCTTGCCAAGACCTTTTCGCATTGCCATATGCGTTGCTCCTCTCACTGTTCTTTCGCAAGGATCTCCTGCGCGACCGCGTCATAGGCCGCCGCGCCGCGGCTGAATCTGTCATAGGCGCACACGGGCATGCCGTGGCTGGGCGCTTCGGACAGGCGCACGTTGCGCGGGATAGCCGCAGCAAAGACCTTGCCCGGAAAATGGCGGCGAACCTCCTCGGCAACCTGCGCGGAGAAATTCGTGCGGCCGTCGTACATGGTCAGTAAAACGCCGAAAATGGAGATCGTCGGGTTCAGCCGCTTTTTGACCGCGCGGAGCGTGACCATCAGGTCGGAAAGACCCTCGAGCGCAAAATATTCGCATTGCACGGGAATGAGTACCTGATCGGCGGCGCAGAGCGCGTTGAGCGTCAGAAGCTCCAAGGACGGCGGGCAGTCGATGAAGATATAATCATATTGTTCCCGCAGAGGATCGAGCGCATGCCGGAGCGCGTACTCCCGTTTTTCAATGCCCACCAGCTCCACGCCTGCGCCGGACAGCGCCACGTTGGAGGCCAGTACGTCGCAGTACGGCGTATGGATGACGGCGTCTGCGGCGGGGAAATCCTCAATGACGATATCATAGGTCGAATGGGACACTGTGCTCTTTTCCACGCCGAGGCCGGAGGTTGCGTTGGCCTGCGGGTCAAAATCGCAGAGAAGCACGCGCTTTCCTGCCTTTTGCAGCGCGGCAGCCAGATTGACCGCGGACGTCGTCTTTCCGACGCCGCCCTTCTGATTGACAAACGCTAAGATCTTCGCCATACCCGTTTCACGCCCCTTCGGCCCCATTTTCATTCTATTATAATGTCCTGCTTCTGAAAAAGCAATATAAGCAAGGTGAATTTGTTGTTTTTCATGTTTCACGTGAAACAATTGAGAATTTGACGGATGTCCATGTCTCCGACGGCCCCTTCTTTTCCGCCTTGCCGGAAAAGAAGGGGGAGAAAAGAGACGCTGGTTGCGTTTGGTGCGTCCTGCGGGTGCAATTCAGGCAAGTCCTGATTTTCGCTCGCTGCGAACACACATACTCACCTTACAGGAGCTAAACTACGCGCCGCCTGTTACGGTACCCCAAATTTGATAGCAGTTACGTTTAAATGATTGCGGCAAAAACGCCCTGCGCTCGAAATTTGCAGGATAGTACGAATTCGCATTGGTTTTGCTGTCTTCCAAATCTCAGCGCTGTTCTTGTTATTGCGGGAAAAGTCCAGAAAAACCGAAGGGGTTTTTCTGGTCGGTTCAAGGAGATCCGGAGGAAAATCGAAATCCCTCCGGGCTCGTTTTCTTTTTACAACTTTTTCTTTTGGAGAAGCAAAAGAAAAAGTTGGACCGCAGCCGCAGATCTCTAATATGAGTTTTGTATTGACAAGCGTATCGTCAACAACAAAAACCGCCCTTCCCCCGGACATCTACCGAAGCAAGGGCGGTTTAATTTCTAAGTTCAATACGTCCGGATCACGGCCTTGACCTTCCCGATGATCTGGGCCTGATTGCCGTCGATGGGCTCGTAGGCCGGGTTTTCCGGCATCAGCCAAAGCTGCTTTCCGTCGCGCTGGAAGCGCTTGACCGTGGCTGAATCGTCGAGCAGAGCTACCACAATCTCGCCGTTGGTTGCGGTCGACTGCGGGCGGACGACGACGCGGTCGCCGTCGAGAATTCCTGCGCCGATCATGGAATCGCCGCGCACGCGCAGCGCGAAGCAGCCCGCTTCGCCGTCCCACGGAAGATACCCTTCTATATTTTCAACGGCCAGAATGGGCATGCCTGCCGTGACCACGCCGACGACGGGGATGCGGTCGGCCCGGTGGGAATCGGAAAGCGTGATGGTGCGCTTTTTCATGTTGTCCATTTCGATCAGTCCATCCTGACGCAGCGCGTTCAGGTGGTAGTGTACGGTCGCTGTGGACTGCAGTCCGACGGCGGCGCAGATCTCGCGCACGGAGGGCGCGTAGCCGTTCTCTGCTGTGAATTTTGTGAGGAAACAAAGAATTTCATCGCGTTTGCTGCTTGTCCGGCCCATGTTGGCAGCTCCTTTCCTGCTTGTGAATTCAGTATAGCACACCTTTCTGAAAAAAGCAAACATTTGTTTAAAATTTATAAGCCCTCCAGATCAAAGTCCGGAATGTAATCGGCAGACGCGGCGGAGAAGTCCTGCGTATAGCCGTTGTCCAGCTCCAGCAGATATAAATAGGATAGAACTGCGTCGTATTCGTCCTGCGTGATGCGGCGGTCAAAGGGCGGCAGCTTTTTCGCCCGGCCCATGGGAACATACTGGCTCATCAGGCTGACCAGCACGTCCTTTTTCGGAAAGCTGTCCGCGATCCAGTCCAGCACGCCGAGAGAATTGTCGATACAGCCTGGCAGCACCAGATGGCGGATGATGACCCCGCGCGTCATCTGCTCGTCTTCGATCACCGCGCCGCCTACCTGCCGGTACATTTCCAGAATCGCGGCGGCTGCGGTCTGCGGATAATCCGGCGCGGCGGAGAGCTTTTTCGCAAGCGCCGCATCGGAATATTTGAAGTCCGGCAGATAGATATCGACCAGCCCCTCCAATTCCCGCAGCGTTTCGACCGATTCATATCCCCCGCAGTTATACACGACCGGCACGGGAAGCTTCGGCGTCAACGCCGGGAGGATGGACGGCAGAAAGTGCGCCGGCGTGACGAGGTTGATATTCTGACAACCCTCGTCGATCAGCCGCTCAAACGCGGCGCGGAGTTCGCCCGGCGAGAGCTCCTTGCCGAAATTCTCCTGCGAGATCACGCCGTTCTGGCAGAACGCGCAGCGCAGCGTGCAGCCGGAGAAAAATACCGCGCCGCTGCCGTAGCTGCCGGAGATCACCGGCTCTTCCCAATAGTGCAGCGCGGCCCGCGCGGCCCGCATGCGGTCGGACATGCCGCAGAAGCCGCGCTCCCCTGCCGTCCGGTTGATGCCGCAGGCGCGCGGACAGAGCGTGCAGTGACGGTAATCCAGCATAAATTCAACTCCAATGTTCAGACTGCATTCCAGTATAACGCTTTACCCGGCTTTACACAAGCGGGTTTCTGTGCTAAAATCGCTGCTGTAGGAGGATTGCATATGAAAAAGTTGTTCGCGGCCGCAATGGCCGCTGTTCTCATTATCAGCGCGGCGGGCTGCGCAAAAACGCCCGCGCAGCAGGAAGAACCTGCCGAGCCCATCCGGGAAGAGCTGATCGAGCCGGAAACCCCGGCAGAACCGGAAGAGGCGCAGGAAAATATCATTCAAATCACGCCAAATCAAAATAACACGTCTGACGGTCTGGAATCCAGCTGGCTCGACGAGCCGGAGACGGTGCAGACGGATCTCGAGGAGATCGTCAGCTGCACCTATACCCTGCCCCATCTGACGCTGGAAAGCGCGGATGCGTCCGCGGCGGTGAACGCGGTATTTGACGAGCTTTCGCAGACCGTTATTTCCTATGCACAGGAGACGGTCTACCCCGCCGCGCAGGAAAAGGGCGCGATTGGCTATGTCAACGGCGGCTACAGCATTTCCGAGGAAGACGGCACGCTCGTTGTAAACTACACGCTCTCCGTCTCCTATTCCACGGAGGACGGAGACCAGCAGTTCGAGCATGTCTATACCATCGATCTTGCAACCGGCGAGCTTTTGAAGGAGGAGTGAATGTTTCACGTGAAACATTCCATGCTGCTATGAAGGAACTCAAACGCGGCGATACACTGCAGGCGACGGTCGAGACCGCAACCGTGGATGGAACGGGCATTGCGCGCGTCGACGGACAGGTCGTGTTCGTGCCCGGCGCGCTGCCGGGCGAGGTGTGCAAAATCCGTATCGCGCACATCGGCCGCTCAGCGGTTTTCGCGGAGCTGCTGCGCGTGGAACAGCCGTCGGCGCACCGCACGGAGCCGGACTGCCCGTATTTCCCCAAATGCGGCGGCTGCGCGCTGCGGCATATGGACTACGCGCAGGAGCTGGAGCTCAAGCGCGCGCATGTTTATAACTGCCTGACGCGCATCGGCGGTCAGACGCTCGCTTCCCTGCCCATAACCGGCGCGGAGCAGACCGACGGCTACCGGAATAAGGTGCAGTTTCCCGTGCAGGAACAGGATGGGAAACCCATCGCGGGATTTTTTGCAGGAAAAACGCACACGGTCATTCCGGTCGCGCACTGCCGCATCCAGCCGGACTGCGCCGACCGCATCCGCGCGGCCGTTCTGGACTGGATGCGCAAATACAGCATCCGCGCCTATGACGAGACCGCGCGCACCGGCTACATCCGTCATATTTATATCCGCTTCGGCGCGGAAAGCGGACAGATTCTCGTCTGCATCACGGCCAACACACAGCTGCTGCCGAAGAAAAAACAGCTCGTCCAGACGCTTCTTGCCGCCGAGCCGGGCATCACGACCATCGTCTTCTCCCCCAACACGAAGAAAGGCAATACCGTCCTCGGCACGGAATTCCTGCCGCTCTACGGCGACGGAACGATCACCGACACGCTCTGCGGCCTGCGCTTCCGCCTCTCCGCTCCTGCGTTTTATCAGGTCAACCACGCGCAGGCCGAGCGCCTGTATGAAAAGGCCGCCGCGCTTGCCGGGCTGACCGGAGAAGAGACGGTGCTCGATCTCTACTGCGGCACGGGCACAATCACGCTCTGCCTCGCGCGGCACGCAAAGAAGGCCGTCGGCGTCGAGATCATCCCGCAGGCCATCGAGGACGCAAAGTTTAATGCCGCGCAGAACGGCATGGACAACGCGGAATTTTACTGCATGGACGCAGGCGCGGCGGCGAAGCTGCTGGCCGAACGCGGCGAAAGGCCGGACGTGATCGTCGTCGACCCGCCGCGCAAGGGCGTGAGCGCCGGCGTGATCGAAGCCATCGCCTCTATGCAGCCCGCGCGCGTCGTCTACGTCTCCTGCGACCCCGCTACCCTCGCGCGCGACGTGAAGCTGCTCACAGAAACCGGCTACGCCCTCCGCTCCGCCGAAGCCGTCGATCTGTTCCCACGATGCGCGCATGTTGAGACGGTATGCTTATTGTCCAAACTTAACGCAAAGCAACATATCGAGATAAGCTTGGATATGGACGAGCTGGATTTGACCAGCGCAGAGAAGAAAGCTACCTACCAAGAAATCAAGGACTATATACTGGAGCATACCGGACTGAAGGTCAGCCACCTCTATATCGCACAGGTGAAGCAGAAATACGGCATCATTGAGCGTGAAAACTACAATAAGCCGAAATCCGAAAACGCCAAGCAGCCCCAATGCCCACCGGAGAAGGAAAAAGCGATCACGGAGGCGTTGCAGCACTTCGGGATGATTTAAGAAAATAGTAGAAGTACAGCTGCCGCTCGAAAGGTATTTATGCCTCTGAGCGGCAGTTATTTTAGAGCTGTACGACGCTAAAATTCGTAAGAAGTTGCGAATTTTAGCGGCATATTTGATAAAATCCATTGACAGCCACACTTTTGCACAGTATACTATATTTTGGATATAAATAGGAGGCACAACGTGAGGATCAGTTATAAGAAGCTGTGGATATTGCTCATTGAGAAAAATATCTCACCAGCTACTCTCAGAAAAGACCTGAATATAGCGACCGGCACTATGACAAAGATGCGCCGCAACGAGGAAGTTGCGTTGTCCGTCCTGCTCCGCATATGTGATTATCTGGATTGCAACATTGGAGATATATGCGATGCGGTACGAGTGGAATCTGATCAGGGGTTTGAACAATAAACAGAAGTTGGAAGGATAGAGAAGATGAAAAAACAATTCTGCCCTTACTGCGGAACCAAGCTGGATGAGGGAGCGCGATTCTGCAAAAACTGCGGCGAAGCGATTTGTGGTGATGCTCAAGAAATGCATAGGGCATCAAATGAACGAGCCTATACTGGAAATCCCACGGAAAGAAAGACCGTCTACGAAGGATATATACATAAGTGCCCGAACTGTGGCGAAGTAATGGAATCGTTCCTCACGGTATGTCCAACTTGCGGGTATGAGATTCGAGATGTTCGGTCTGCTTCCTCCGTCCGAGAGTTGGCTGTGAAATTGGAAAATATCTCGGCACAGAAAATGCCAGCCTTTGAAGAAAAGAAATCGGTCATGAAAATGGTGTTCGGTAAAGATTTCAAAGAGGGCGACGAAGCCGAGGAAGCCCTTAAGCAATTTGAGAGCCAGAAGAATCAAGAAAAGGCGTCTCTGATCATCAATTTTGCTGTTCCAAATTCCAAAGAAGATATTATGGAGTTTATGATATTGGCAGCATCCAACATTGATGTGAAAAAAGGTATTGATGACGATGTTACAAAAGCATGGATTTCCAAACTGGATCAGGTTTATCAGAGAGCGGAAATTTCCATGGGCAAGCATTCGGATTTCTTGCAGATAAAAACAATTTACGACCGAAAAAAGAAAGAAATCAAAAACAAGAAGCTGAAAGGTGTTTTGATTGGTGTAGGCTGTGTCGTGGGGTGGTTTTTCCTCTTAGGTTTGCTGTGGAATCCTGCGGTAACAATCGGAATTGCTATTGGTGTTTTGATTCTTGGAATAATAGGCATTGTCCTGTTTAAGAAACGATAATCAAGTGATAGGGGGTAAAGAAGGAAATGTCACTATTCGATAAGCAAAAGCATACAGGCGGATTCATGGACGAAATCCGCTGTGATGAGCCATCCTATCTGATCTGGAAATGGCATCCTGCCGGCGTGCAGCTTGGTGAGGGAAACAGAGAAAACGCTATTCGATGGGGTTCGTCTCTGAGGGTAAAGGACGGAGAAGTCGCTGTTTTTGTATACAGGCAAAAGAACGGCACTATGCAGGACTTCATTGAAGGTCCGTTTGACCAGATTCTTAAAACAGCAAACCTCCCCGTTCTTGCAAGTTTTGTCGGGCTGGCATACGAGGGGGGCACACCATTTCAGGCAGAGGTTTATTTCATCAACCTTGCCAAGATCATTCAGGTGAAATTCGGTGTTCCCTTCTTTGATGTATATGATCCGAGGTTTGCGGATTTTGGTGTTCCGGTTGCCGTGAGAGGTACTGTCAGTTTCAGCATTTCGGATTACAGAGAGTTTATCAAGCTGCATCGGCTGAACAATTTCAGCCTTGACGATTTCCAGAAGCAGATTCGTGATGCTGCCTGCCGGTATGTCAAAGACAGCGTAGCCAACGCACCGGCAGCACACAGTATTCCTGTGATCCAGCTTGAAAGCAAAATTGCACAGATCAACGATGCAATCGAGTATGACATCAGCGAACGGCTGAAAGAGAGCTTCGGTGTCCTTGTCTCCGGCGTTGATATAGCCGCGATTGAAATCGACAAGGCGAGTGACAGCTACCGGCAACTCATGGCAGTTACAAAGAATATTGCCGCGACAAAGATTCAGGCAGAAACCGCCGATTATGTTGAGCGGCTGCGTATTCAGCGTGAAGAAGGTCAGTATGCTCAGCACAAAGCAACACAGACTGCAAATATCGGTGCATTTCAGGTCGAGAAGCAGGCAGAGGTTGGCGTTGCCGGAGCTGCTGCACTCGGTCAGATGGGTGCAAACGGAGCCGGTGATGTAAATATCGGTGGCGGCGGTGATGGTACTGGCTTTAACATGGCTTCAATGATGGCAAGCATGGCTGTCGGTGGCGCTGTTGGACAAAATATCGCCGGAGCGATGAATCACATGATGGGTGGCATTCAACAGCCTGTGCAGTCTGGCATGACACCTCCTCCGATTCCCGCGGCGGCATATCACATTGCTGTGAACGGGCAAGCGACGGGGCCGTTTGATATTCCTGTACTGGCACAGATGGTAACCGCAGGACAGCTTACTGCTGACAGCTTGGTTTGGAAAAGCGGAATGCCCCAATGGATGAAAGCCGTAGAGGTGGATGAGTTGAAATCTTTGTTCCCTGCTATGCCGCCGATCCCTTCATCGGAAAAATAAAGGAGATATGAGAGATGAGATGTTCAAAATGTGGAGCGGAACTATCGGAAGACACCAAGTTTTGCTCATACTGTGGAAATAAGGTTGAGATGCCACCGAAACAGGAAACTGTATCAGAAGAAGATATTCCACCAATTTCATTGGATGAACAGGTGCAAGATTTTCAGAATCAGAAAGAGCCGCCGAAATCCTTAGCGGACAGAATGAGGGAAAAAGCTTCCGCCAAATGGGGAAAGCTGAGTACATACGGAAAGATTGCGACTGTGGCGATAGTTGTATTTGCCCTGCTTTTCATTGTGGCACTATTATCAGGAAAAACTGCAGCAACCATTATCGCTGTTCTCCAAATTGCTTTATCTGTCGTTGCTGTTCTTATGCACAGAGGAATAATCAAAATCGAGCAGAAAAAGGGTTGGCTCAAATGGCTTCTGTTAGGAATTGCTGCTTTGCTTACGGTTCTGAACGTCATGAGCTATTCTTGGGGGACAGCGAACAAGAATAAACCAACCCCTAACCAAACCGCTGATACTTCCATAGCTGCCGTATCTGTTGCTGCTCCTTATGGAGCAGCTGAGTGCTTAGAGCAGGATTATACGACAATTCAGGCTGCTTTTTACGCTGCTGGCTTTACGAACATTGAAGCTGAGAAAGTTGAAGACCTGCAAGCTACCGACGTAGATAAGGTGAATACGATTGATGCGATTTCGGTGGACGGCAAAACAGATTTCACAAAAGAGCAAGAGTTCCAATCCGATGATGAAGTGCTCATTCGTTATCACGGTTATGCAAAGTGTAACGTCAAAATCCATGTTGATTTCGTCCCGAACCTGATTTTCAGCAAGTATGACGTGAATCTGCTTCTGAACGGAATTGAACAAGGAACGCTGACGCATGGAGAGGATCAGGATTTTGAGCTTTCCATTGATCCGGGTGAATATACCCTTACTTTTGAAAGGGGGTTGCGGACAAAAAGTTGGACTCCAGAGGGAGGCAACTGAATGTACACAAAAGAGCAGGAAGAAATGGCGCTCCGAGAATATGA
>CADBOK010000194.1 GCA_902796245.1 Oscillospiraceae bacterium
GCCGGGAAGAGCCTTTTTGTATGGAAAAACAAAAAAGGAGAACTACTATGAGAAAGAATCAACTTCTTGCCCTGCTGCTGGCGGCGGTAATGCTGCTGGCCGTGCTGACCGGCTGCGCCGCGAAAACAGAGCCTGCACAGGAAGAGCCCGCACAGACCGAGACGGCCCCGGAACCGGAAGAGACCGCTCCCGCCGAGGAAGCCGCTCCTGCGGAAGAACCGGAAGCGGAGGAAGCCTCCGAAGCCGTCACGCTGACCGACATGACCGGCCGCGAGATCACGCTGGACGCACCCGCAGAGCGCGTTGTCGCGCTGACCGCCGCCGACTGCGAGATCCTCTACGCACTGGGTGCGGGCGACCTGCTGGTCGGCCGCGGCGAATACTGCGACTATCCGGCAGAGGTTCTGGACGTTCCGTCCGTTCAGTCCGGCTATGAGACGAACATCGAACAGATCATCGCGCTGGAGCCGCAGGTGCTTCTCATGAGCACCATGGCCCAGACCGAGGAGCAGGTGCAGCAGCTCGAGGCCGCCGGCGTCCATGTCGTCGTGAGCGACGCGCAGGATATCGAGGGCACCTACACTGCCATCAACATGATCGGCGAGCTGACCGGCAAGCAGGCGGAGGCCGCTTCCATCGTTGAGCGCATGCAGAAGACCTTCGACGAGATCAAGGCGAACGCACTGGACGGCACAAAGACCGTTTATTTTGAGGTTTCTCCCCTGCAGTACGGCCTCTGGACGGCCGGCTCCGGCACGTTCATGGACGAAATCGCCACGATGCTGGGTCTGACCAACTGCTTTGCTGACGTGACCGGCTGGGGCGAGATCTCCGAAGAGCAGGTGCTCGAGCGCAATCCGGATTATATCGTGACCATCTCCATGTACTATGGCGAGGGCCCGACGCCGGAGGAAGAGATCCTCTCCCGCACCGGCTGGGAAAACGTCACGGCTGTCAAGGACGGCAAGATCCTGAATCTGCAGAACAACGAGCTGTCCCGCCCGGGCCCGCGTCTTGCCGACGGCGCGAAGGCCATGTATGACTTTGTCTGCGGCGAATAAATCGCGAAATAACTGAAATAAACGGGAGGCACAGCATGCGCCGGTACCACGAAACGTTCAGGCTCTGGGAATACCTGCTCTTTACGCTCGTAACGCTGACCGTGCTGTGCCTCTGCGTCTGTGTGGGGAGCGTCCGCATCCCGCTTGCGGACACGCTGTCCTATTTTGCGGCCAGACTCACGGGCAGTGAGCCGCCCGCGGGCCTCGTTTCGTCCATCCTGCCCATCCGCATGCCGCGCGTTCTGTGCGTGGCGCTGACGGGCGCTGCTTTGTCGCTGGCGGGCGCGGCGATGCAGGGGCTCCTTAAAAACCCGCTGGCTGACGGCTCGACACTCGGCGTCTCGTCCGGCGCGTCGCTCGGCGCGGTCATTGCCATCGCCTTCGGCGTGACGCTGCCGGGGCTGCCGTTCGCAGGGACGATGGGTATGGCAATCGTATTTGCATTCCTATCGCTTCTTATCATTCTCGCCCTTTCCTACAAGCTCGACCGGTCGCTGTCGACGAACACGATCATCCTGATCGGCGTGATCTTTTCCATGTTCGTCTCTAGCATCATGAGCATCATTATCACCTTTGCCGCCGATAAGGTACAGCGCATCACGTTCTGGACGATGGGCTCCCTGAGCGGCAGCACGTATCAGAACGCCGCCGTGCTGGCGGGGGCGCTTCTGGTCTGCGGGACAGTCATTGTGCTGCACGCGCAGATTCTGAACGCCTTTGCCGTCGGCGAGGACAACGCCCGGCAGATCGGCGTGGATGTGAAGCGGGCGAAGCTCGTGCTGCTCGTGATGGTTTCGGTGCTCATCGGTGTGTGCGTGTCCGTCGGCGGGACGATTGGCTTTGTCGGCCTCGTCACGCCGCACATGGCGCGCATGCTGGTCGGCCCGAATCACAAGCGGCTGCTCCCCGCGTCGATGTTCGGCGGGGCGGTCTTTCTGATGCTGGCTGATCTCATCGCGCGCATCCTCCTGAACCCGCTGGAGCTGCCCATCGGCGTGGTCACGAGCTTTGTGGGCGCGATCGTATTCGTCGTGATCTTCTATCAGTCGAGAAAGGAGCATTGACATGCCGATGCTTAAGGTCGACCGTCTTTCGGTGCGGTACGGAACAAAGCAGATCGTCGATTCGCTCTCCTTCTCCGTTTCCGAGGGACAGTGGCTCATGATCGCAGGCCCGAACGGGGCCGGGAAATCCACCGCCCTCGCCGCCGTCACGCAGGGTACGCCGTATACCGGCCGCGTCCTGTTTGAAGGGCAGGATGCGGCAAAAATGAAGCCCGCGCTCCGCGCGCGGGCCATCGGCGTTCTGTCGCAAAACCACTTTGTCGGCTACGGCTTCACGGTCGAGGAGGTCGTGCGCCTCGGGCGCTTCGCCTATTCCGGCGGCCTGCTCGGCCGCAGCCAGATCGAGGACGCGGAACATGTCGAGCGCGCGCTGACGCTGACCGGCCTGCAGGACAAGCGGCGGCAGTCAGTTCTCACGCTCTCCGGCGGCGAGCTGCAGCGCACGTTCCTCGCGCAGGTTCTCGCGCAGAACCCGAAGCTCCTGCTGCTCGACGAGCCGACGAACCACCTCGACCTCATCTATCAGAAGCAGATCTTCGCCCTCATCGGCCAGTGGCTGCAATCGCCGGGCCGCGCCGTCGTAAGCGTGGTACACGATCTGTCTCTCGCGCGTGCCTTCGGCACGGATGCGCTTTTGATGGATCAGGGCCGCCAAATCGCGCTCGGTCAGGCGAAGGATGTTCTGACGCCTGCAAACCTCGACCGGGTCTACGGCATGGATGTCGCCGCCTGGATGCGCGGTCTGTATGGGCAGTGGACGGAAGCGTAAGTCTCCTAGGGTGTATCTGAAAACTCATGATGTGACCGGCAGCGAGAGATTTTTGCGTTGCGCAAGACATTTTTTCGCAGGAATACTGACGTA
>CADBOK010000195.1 GCA_902796245.1 Oscillospiraceae bacterium
AGCGCAGACGATCCTTGCCGCAGGCGGGACCTGCGGCCATAAGTCCAGAAGGAGGTGCAACATCATGGCAAAACTTTCCGCAAAGTATGAGGTCCTCTATATCATCGACCCCGCGCAGGGTGAAGAGGGTATCGCGGCTCTCGTGGAAAAATTCAAGGGTATCGTGGAGGCTCACGGCACTCTGACCAGTGTTGACGAGTGGGGCAAGCGCCGTCTTGCGTACCCGATCAACGACCTGATCGAGGGCTACTACGTCTACATGACCTGCGAAGTGACGCCCGAAATGCCGGCAGAGCTTGATCGTGTCTTCAAGATCACCGACGGCATCCTGCGTTCCATCATCGTCGCTGTTGAAGAGTAAGGAGGCGCTCACATGCTGAACCACATCGTTCTCATGGGCCGACTGACTCGCGACCCCGAGCTGCGCCGGACCGGCAGCGGCGTCGCGGTCGCATCCTTCACCCTCGCCGTCGACCGCGATTACGCGGTGCAGGGCGCGGAGAAGGAAACAGATTTCGTGGATATCGTCGCATGGCGCAATACCGCTGAGTTCGTCAGCAAGTATTTCACCAAGGGCCGTATGGCTGTCGTGTCTGGCCGGCTGCAGATCCGCAACTGGCAGGACAAGGAAGGCAACAAGCGCCGCTCGGCGGAGGTCGTTGCCGACAACGTCTACTTCGGCGACAGCAAGCGCGACAGTGCCGACGGCGGCTCGTTCAACCAGTCGCAGGGCTACGCGCAGAGCTTCAATCAGATCCCGCAGCAGCAGCAGCCGGCGTATCAGGCGCCGCAGAACGTGTCTGCCGCCCCGTCTGATTTCTCCATGCTCTCCGACGACGATCCCGATCTCCCCTTCTAACATTTTTCCACAAGACCAAAGATAGGAGGATTCACTATGGCAATGGCTAATGATCGTGTTCATCCTCGCAAGCGCAAGAAGGTTTGCTCCTTCTGCGTTGATAAGGTGACGCACATCGATTTCAAAGATACTGTCAAGCTCCGCCGTTACCTGTCCGAGCGCGGCAAGATCCTGCCCCGCCGTACCACCGGTACCTGCGCCGCTCATCAGCGTCAACTCACGGTCGCCATCAAGCGCGCCCGTCAGATCGCCCTGCTGCCCTACGTAGCAGACTAAGTTTTTCATCCAGAAGCCTGTCCGAGCCGGACAGGCTTTTTGGATTTGCGGAGGTTTTTATGTTTTCCATCACGCTCATCTGTATGGGGAAGCTGAAAGAGCGGTTCTATACCGAGGCCGCGGCGGAGTATGCCAAGCGCCTGAAAGCCTATTGCGATTTCCAGCTCATCGAGCTGCCGGAGTGCCGCCTGCCGGAGGACCCGAACGACACGCAGATCGCACAGGGCTTACAGA
Organism: Oscillospiraceae bacterium; assembly: GCA_902796245.1. Taxonomy (GTDB): domain Bacteria; phylum Bacillota; class Clostridia; order Oscillospirales; family Oscillospiraceae; genus CAG-170. Next base: position 1,370 of record CADBOK010000195.1, read on the forward strand.
AGGAAGCGGAGCTCATCCGCGCAAAGCTGCCGAAGGGCTGCTTTTTCTGCGTTCTGACACCGGAGGGAAAGCTGCTGTCGTCTGAGCAGCTGGCGGATACGCTGCGGCAGGCAAAAAGCGGCGGCCGTTCCAGCGCCTGCTTTCTCATCGGCTCGTCGTTCGGCATTGCGCCGGAGATCAAGCGGCTCGCCGACCTTCAGCTTTCCATGAGCAAGATGACCTTTCCGCACCATCTGGCCCGCGTCATGGCCCTCGAGCAGCTCTACCGCGCCGAGGCCATTCAGGCGGGCAGCAAGTATCATAAATAACAGGAGGAATTTGCGATGTTCCAGATGAAACAAGACATGCAGACCGCCGTCAAGCACAACATCCGCGGCGGCGACGGCAGCCCCAGCTTCCGCTATCTGTTCTCTGCCGAGCAGCTTGGAAACCGCGCGGAGATGATGGCCGTCATCACGCTCCAGCCCGGCGAGTCCGTCGGCGTCCACCCGCACGAGACGAACGGCGAGGCGTATTATATCCTCGAGGGCGCGGCCACCGTGACAGAGGACGGCGAGAGCCGCGAGCTGCACGCGGGCGACGCGGAATTCTGCGCTGACAGCCACACGCACTCCATCCGCAACCACACCGACTCCGTCACGCGCTTCCTGGCCGTGATCGTCCCGAACCGGTGATCCACACGCCGGATGCCGTGGAGGCCAAAACGGCATGAAGGTCACGATCCTTGCCGCGCTCATGCTCATGGCGGCATACTTTCTGGTTTTATATGGCGCAGTCGGATTGATTCAGGACAAGCGGATTTTCTCTTCCGCGCCAAAGGAAAATCTGGACGCGATCCCCGACCGGAAGGAGCGGTTCCGCGGGGCGCATATCGTCGGCTGGGCGATCGAGGGGATCGCGGTTCTGCTGTTTCTCGGCGCCGCCGTCCTCGCCGCGTGGGACGGAATCCGGAACGGCTTCGGCTATTTCCGGTTCTTTGCGCGGTATCTTGTCATGCTCTATTGCATGGAGCTCTACGACATCCTCTTTTTCGACTGGTTCCTGCTCTGCCATTCAAACTTTTTCCCGCATTTCTATCCCGAGCTGAAGGGCGTCGTGGGGCCGCACATGTTTGGCTACAACAAAAAGGAGCACGCGCTGCACGTTCCGCTCTATCACCCCCTCTGCGCCGCCATTGCGGGGGTGTGTATGATTTTTTAACGTTGCAGGGGGCCGGCAAGAGTCGTCGGCCCCTGCAAACGAATTCGCAGATATTTCCGACTCGGCTTCGCCGAGCCACCTCCCCTTTCAGGGGAGGCTTTGGACGTATACACATAGAAAAACCGCGCTCCGTGCGGCAGAGACTGGTCTGCCGGGCGGGGCGCGGTTTATTTTGACAGGCTTATTTGGACGACGTCGGGTCGTAGTTGCGGCCGAATTTGAGGTCTTCAAATTTGATCGTCGCGCTTTCGGGGTGCATGGGGCGCGTGCTGGGCTTGGCCGGGGCGGGCTTCGTCTCGGGCTCGCTGCCGATCAGCTTTTCGAGATTGTCGGAGATCTCCGTTGCAATCTTGCCCGTGTCCTCGCTGGGGGCGGGGGCGGGCGCAGGCTCCGTCCGGTCGGTCTGCCAGTCGTAGGGCTTGTCGTGGACGGGCTCCGGCTGCGCGGGTGCGGACTCCTTCGTCAGATCGCGGGTCTTGAGCGTCTCAAGAAGGCCCAGATGGCCCTGAATATCGCGCTCGACCACGGAGATGAAATTCAACGCGGTCTGCTTGGCGTAGTCGAGCCGCTCCTGCTCGGCATGGATACGCTGGTTGAGCTGCGCAAGCTGCACGTTCGCGGCGTTGACCTGCGCGTTGGTCTGCGCGTTGACCTCCGCGTTCTGCAGCATGGCGGCGCACTTGGCCTGCGCCTCCTTGAGCATCTGCGCGCTTCTGGCCTCGGCGTCGGCAACGGCAGTGGACTGCTTCGTCTCCTGCGCGCGGTATTCCTCCAGCTTTTCAACCAGAATCTTCATCTTGGCCTTGAGCACGGAATTTTCTTTATAGAGCGTAATATAATCTTCCGTCAGCGGTTCGAGAAACTCGTCGACCTGCTGCATGTCATAGCCGCCGAAGACGGCCTTGGAGAAGGTTTGCTCCTGAATTTCCTGCGGTGTGAACATGGAAGCTGCCTCCCTGTGTAATTAGAGATAGACGCCGTTGTTTTCCAATTCGTCGATGAGGTCGCCGACGATATCGACGTTGTACGGCGTGATGATGTACGTGCTGATGGCGATCTTCTTGATCTTGCCGTCGAGCGCATAGGCGCAGCCGGACAGGAAATCGACCAGACGGCGGGCGACGTCCTTGTTCGTGGATTCCAGATTGAGGACCACGGCATGCTTGCTGCGCAGATGCTCCGCGATGTCGGAGACGTTGTCAAAGCGCTCAGGCTTGACGAGCACGACCTGCATCTGGGCCGTGGTGTGAATATTCACGACCTTGCCGTTCGACGTGCCGGCGTTATTGCCGCCGAGCGTCCGGCGGCCCGTGGAGCTGCCGCTGCCGGTCGAGGAGAAATCGTCGCTGTCCAGATCGAAGCTGCTGCTGTACGAGGGCTTCGGCGCGGTGGACGAACGGGAGGGCCTGCTGGGGCGGGCGTCGTCGTCAAATTCATCAAAATCGTCGTCATCCTCTGTATACGGCTTCGTGAGCTTCTTCAGGTCATCCATAAATCCCATTGTAGTGTATCCTCCAGAATTGCTATTCTATGTAATTGGGCCGTGTCGGCGTGTCGGTCAGATGTTGTAGTTCCGCTTGCCGAAAATCGCGGTGCCGATGCGCACCATGGTAGAGCCTTCGGCGATGGCGTCGGTGAAATCGTCGCTCATGCCCATCGACAGGCATTCCATGGACACATTATCGTATTTTTTCTCCCTTATGTCAACAAAAAGATTGCGCATTTCGGCAAAATATCTGCAATTTTCGCCTGGAAATTCGCTCACAGGCGGGATCGCCATCAGACCCTTGAGCGCCACATGCGGAAATTCCGCCATCCGGGCGGCCAGCGCGGCGGCCTCCTGCGGCGTAAAGCCGGACTTACTCTCCTCCGCGCCGATGTTGACCTCGAAGAGAATGTTCTGCACGACGCCCAGCTTTTCCGCCTGCTTTTCGATGCACTCCAGCAGCTCCAGCCGGTCGACGGACTCAATGAGGTCGACCACGCCGACAAGATACTTGACCTTGTTGGTCTGTAAATGGCCGATAAAATGCAGGGGCTTTCCGGTGTACGCGCCCTGCGGGCGCTTGGTCTGGATCTCCTGCACACGGTTTTCCCCGCAGCAGTCGACGCCCGCGGCGACGGCCTCTTTGACCCGCTCGGCGTCGTTCATCTTCGTCGCGGCGCACAGCAGAATTTCGGACGGATCGCGCCCGGCCTTTTTTGCGGCCTCGGCCATCTGCGCGCGGATATTCGCAATATTTTCAGCAATCGTAGACATATCAGTTGACGACCTTTCCATCGTATAGATTTTTCGCGTTGATAATCAGCTCGTCGCCCGGCCAGAGATTATTGGTCGAACTGGTGTCGAGCGTGACGACATAGCTTTCGCCGGTATCGTGGAGAATGGTGATGGGCTTCCACTTGGCAAGCGTCCCTTCGAGGATATACACGCCCGTCTGACCATTTTCGACACGGACGGCGGATTTCGGGACGCGCAGACCGGAGTAGGACGTGAAGACGATCTCCGCCGACTGCTGCCGCAGCAGCGTCACGTTCTGCAGCGCCCGGTCAGACGACAGGACGAGCAGGCGGGAGCCCGCCTCGTTTTCGCCCAGCCGTGCCACGCGCATGGAGACCGGCTGGTAATAATCGCGGGCAAAGGTCAGCGTGGCGCGGTCGCCCTCCTCCACGCCGGAAAGCTCGTTTGCGGGCACGACGCAGGCGTAGTACCAGGTCGAGGCGGTAATGAGCCTGCCGATGGCGTTGGCGTCCGTCTCGCCCGGCTGGACGCGCTCAAACTCCGCGACGGTCATTTCCATCAGTCGTTCCGGCGTCAGCACGGCCTCATAGCCGTCGACGGCAGCGGAAAACGTCCCAGCCTTACCCGCAAGGATGGCGCTGGTGTCGCCCGCGGACTGCGTCTCGAGCGTCTCGAGTTCCGCCTGCAGGGCGCTGATGCGCGACTGCAGCGAATCGCTGTCGGAGCCGCTTCCCGTGCGGCGCAGGATCAGCCCCTTGAGCTCCGGCGAAAGGTCGGAGACGGAATTCATATCGCGCAGGGCCAGATACCGGCTCAGCTGCACAATGTCGCCCGCGATGTCCGCGTCCAGCGCGGCCTGATCGTAGACGCTGGAGACGGCGCTCCAGGCATACTGCAGCTGCTCGATCTGGCCGGACAGCTCGTCGATGCGCGTCTGGCGGGTCTTTGCGTCCTCGGAGCGGTAGCCGGTGGCGACGGTGTCGTTCGCGGCCACATGCGCGCCCTCGGCGCAGTTCAGAACGGTCGTGCCGTACTGCGAATACAGAAGCTCCTCTTCACGCACGACAAAGCCGGAGGCGTAGTAGCCCGCCCCGGCTTCGTATGGTGTGACGGTGGCCGTCATGAGTGGTGCATAGAGGCTGCTCACCACATGATAGCCGAAATACGCGGCGATTGCGGCAAGCAGGATCCAGAGGATCACGGTAAAATAGGATTTGCCTTGCTTCATAGCGCTCCTTCCCGCAGGAGCGGAGAATATGCTCAGCTCTGCGTCAGGTGGACGGGCACGGCGGGCGTCATGGTAGACACGGCGTGCTTATAGATCATCTGCTGCCGCCCGTCGGATTGCAGCAGGATCACAAACTGGTCGAAGCCCGTGATAATGCCGCGCATCTGAAAGCCGTTCATGAGGAAAACGGTCAGCATCGTGCGGTCCTTGCGGGCCTGGTTCAGAAAAATGTCCTGATAATTCTCTGTTGTTTTTTGCATGGGTATCGGCTCCTTTTCTTTATATGGGAACCTCTGATCCAATGCCCTTGTCCATTGCATCAGAGCCTCCCTAATGATCTGATACCCATATCGTACCATATTCAAAGCGCGGAAAAAGGAACATTCTGTCGAGCGGCGGAAAGAACCTCCGAAAAATCTTCCGCGCCCGTCAGCCGCAGCCAGCGGATATCCGGATTGCGCCGGAACCAGGTCAGCTGCCGCTTGGCATAGTTGCGCGAGCGCTGCTTGCAGAGCGCGGCGGCCTCTTCCAGCGTACACGCGCCGTTTAAGTATCCGAAGAATTCCTTGTAGCCGATGGCCTGCATGGCCGTCGTCTTCGGACTGACGCCGAGGGCGAGCAGCGTGCGGATCTCGTCCAGCAGCCCGTCTTCCAGCATCCGGTCGACCCGCAGGTCGATGCGCCGGTACAAAACGGCCCGGTCTGTATAGTCAAGTCCCAGCCACACGGGCCGGTAGCGCGGGGGAATGGCCTGCGTTTCCAGATTGTGCTGCGTGATGGTCTTGCCGGTTTCCTCGTAGACCTCCAGCGCGCGGACAATGCGCTTTTCATCCGCCGGATGGAGCCGCGCGGCGGCCTCCGGGTCAATGTCCCGCAGGCGCGCGAGCATAGCCTCGCCGCCTTCTTCGCGCAGCTGCGCCTCGAGCGCTTCGCGCCTGCCGGTCTGCGGGACGGGCGCAAACGACCGGCCCGCGATGAGGCTGTCGACATACAGCCCTGTGCCGCCCGCAATGACGGCGGTTTTGCCGCGCGATAAAATATCCTGTACGCACTTGTCCGCCAACTGCACATATTTTCCGGCGGAAAAATCCTCGCCGGGCTCGATCAGGTCGATCAGATGGTGGGCAACGCCCTCCATCTCCTCTTCTGTGGGCTTGGCCGTGCCGATGTCCATGTGCTTGTAGATCTGCATGGAATCGCATGAGACGACCTCGCCGCCGTAGCGCTTCGCAAGCTGCACGGCGAGCTTCGTCTTGCCGGAGGCCGTCGGTCCGGCGACGCAGATAATCCTGTCCATTCTCAAACCCTCTTGAACTGCTTTTCCAGCTGCCGCTTCGTGAGCGTCACGCAGACGGGGCGGCCATGCGGGCAGTATTTGATATCGTCGCGGGACAGAACCTCCTGCACGAGCCGCCGCAGCTCCTCGTCAGAGGTCAGCCAGCCGGCCTTGATGGCCGATTTGCAGGCGATGGTGTGCAGCAGATTGTCGCGCAGGCTGTCCGGGTCAAGCGTTTTTCCGGCCAGCAGATCGCCTGCCAGCTCCTGTAAAAGCGCCTTCGCATCCTCCACGTCCACGTCGGACGGGATCTGCCGGATGAGAATATCCCCGCCGCCGAAGTCCTCCGTCTCGAACCCGCAGCTCTCCAGAAGCGCTTTATTTTCCAGCACGGCCGCGGCCTCTTCTCTGGAAAGCTCCGCCGAGACGGGTGCCAGCAGCAGCTGGGCCATGATGGGGTGATCCTCCTTTTTGAGCGCTTCAAAGCGGATGCGCTCGTGCGCGGCATGCTTGTCGAGGAACAGAACGGCCTCGCCCTGCTCGACGATGATGTAGGTGTGCAGCGCCTCGCCGATGATGCGGAAGGGCTCTTCCGGAACGGGAAGCGTCTGCTGCTGCGGCTCCGGCGTTTTGACCGGCTCCGGCTTCGGCTCGGGTCTGACCTCGATCTTCGGTTCCGGTTTGACCTCCGACTTTGCTTCCTGCTTTGGAAGCACGAAGGTCTGCTGCACGGGCGCGGGCTCTGAGCGCGGCAGCTGCACCGGCGAGGCCAGCACGGGCTGGGCGGGCTTCACGGCGGGCTGCTGCGCGGCCTGACGGCGGTATTCGGACGCCTGCATGGTCTGGTAGAAGCCGGGCTTCGGCGGCTGGACAGCTTTGGGCTGTGCTTGCGGCCGCGGAGCGGGCTCCTGCTTTTTCTCCGGCGCTTTCCACTCCGGGCGGCCCGCCGCTCTGGAAAGCGTGGACAAAACGGCATAGTGTACCGCGTCGAAGACCTCGCGCTCGGACAGGAACTTGACCTCCGTCTTGGCCGGGTGGACGTTCACGTCCACGGCCTGCACGGGCATGTCGATCTCCAGCACGCAGGCCGGAAAGCGGCCCACCATGATCTGGTTGCGGTACGCCTCCTCCACGGCGGCGGAGAGCAGGCGGGACTTGATATAGCGGTTGTTGACGAAAAAGCTCTGCCAGGCGCGGTTGCCGCGCGTGGCGGTTGGCTTCGTGACAAAGCCGCGCACCCGCAGCTTTTCCCAGCTGCCGTCGACCGGCAGCATGTTGTTGGCCAACTCCCGGCCATAGATGGCGTAGATGGCCGCCATGCGGTCTCCCTGGCCGTCAGTGTGCAGCTGCTCCTGCCCGTCCTTTAAAAAGCGGAAGGAGATCTCCGGGTGCGCGAGCGCCTGCTGCTGGATGGCGGCAAAAACAGCGGAGGACTCCGCCGCGTCGGATTTCATGAATTTCATCCGCGCGGGCGTGTTGTAAAACAGCTCCCGCACCAGAATCGTCGTGCCGCACGGGCACCCGGCAGGCTCTTCGGACAGGACCTGTCCCGCCTCCAGATGCAGCCGGACGCCGGTTTCCGCGCCCTGCGCCCGCGTGAGAAGATCGATCTTCGACACAGACGAGATGGCCGCGAGCGCTTCGCCCCGGAAGCCGAGCGTGCCGATGCAGGCAAGATCCTCTTTTTTGCGGATCTTGCTCGTCGCCTGGCGGAGAAACGCCGTGCGGGCGTCGACCAGGTCCATGCCGCAGCCGTCGTCGGTGATGCGCAGGAACGTCATGCCGCCGTTTTGTAATTCTATTGTAATGTTTTTCGCGCCCGCGTCAATGGAATTTTCGACCAGCTCCTTGACGGCGGACGCCGGACGCTCGACAACCTCGCCCGCGGCGATGAGATCCGCGACGTGGCGGTCGAGCTGGATGATCTTCGGCATAAAGCCCCTCCCAATCAGAAGTTCAGCTGCAAAAGCCCAAACGACAGCGCATTGGCAATGGCATGCAGCGAGATGGACGCCCAGATCGTCCCGGCCTTTTCATACGTCCAGGCCAGCGCGACAGAGGCGGGAAGATACGGAATGCAGCTCAGAAGCACCTTCCCGGCAGGATAGAGCATGAAATACTGCCAGTTGTGCATGAGCGTGAACAAAATGACCGAGACGATATACGCCATGACGCGCGAGACCGGCTGGATGGAGCCGAAGACAAGCCCGCGCACAAGCGTCTCCTCGATAATCGGCGCAAGGAAAACGGTCACGGCCAGCATGACATACTGATTGTCGGAAATAAGCGCGCCGACCGTCTCGTTGTTGTAGATCGCAAAGCCGGGAGCCAGCCTGGAAAGCGCAAATTGCAGCACCCACGTGCCCGCGTAATACAACGCGAAGCCCAGAACCAGCGCCTGCACGAAATTCCAGAACGAGCCGCCGAAAAACGACTGCCGCAGAAAGCCGTGGAAAATCAGCAGCACCATCAGAAGATTGACGGCAAAATAGACGATGTTCATCGTCAGCGCCGTCATGCCGAGCGAAAATTTCTCATTGGCCAGCTGTAAAAGTAAATTCAAAATCAGCAGATAAAACGGCAGATAGAGCCATCCGGCGACCGTTTCAAATTTCGTCAGCCGGTAAGAAATCGCGTGGGACGCTTTGCGGGCCATAATGGAGAAGCCCCTTTCCGAGAGAATCTGTAGGGGCCGACGACTCTGTCGGCCCATTGGGAAGCTGCGAATTCGCTGAAGATTCCCGTAAAAACGCTGCATTCTGCCGGGCCGATGCAGGCATCGGCCCCTACAGGCAGCCCCTTTACAGCAGCTGCTTCAGCTGGTACAGCTGGTTCAGCGCCTCGATGGGGGTGAGCGTTTCGACGGTGATGGCTTCAAGTGCGCGGCGCAGCTCGTCCGACTGCATGTCGAGCATCGAAACCTGATCGGACACGGGCGCGGCGGCGGGCTTTGCGCGCTCCGGCGCGCCGGATTCGAGATCCCTGAGGATCTCCCGCGCGCGCGTGATGACCCGGTCGGGAATGCCCGCGAGCTTGGCGACCTCGATGCCGTAGCTGTCGTCCGCCGCGCCGGGGACGATCTTGCGCAGGAAGATCATGTCCCCCTGCCGCTTTTTGACGGCAATGTTGAAGTTTTTAACGCCGGGCAGCGCCTGCTCAATATCCGTCAGCTCGTGATAATGCGTGGCGAAGAGCGTCTTTGCGCCCAGCCGCTTGCGGTCGGCTGCGTATTCGAGCACGGCGCGGGCAATGGCCATGCCGTCGAACGTCGACGTGCCTCTGCCGATCTCATCGAGAATGAGAAGTGAGCGCGGCGTCGCGTTTTTGAGAATATCGGCGACCTCGGTCATTTCGACCATGAACGTCGACTGGCCGGAGGCCAGATCGTCCGACGCGCCGATGCGCGTGAACAGCCGGTCAACGATGCCGATGTGCGCCGACTGCGCCGGGACGAACGAGCCCATCTGCGCCATGAGGACGATGAGCGCCACCTGCCGCATATAGGTCGATTTACCGGCCATGTTCGGGCCGGTGATGATGGCCGTGCGGCAGTCCTCCGAGCCCAGCAGCGTGTCGTTCGGCACGAACAGCGCATTTTTCAGCATCTGCTCGACGACCGGATGGCGGCCTGCCGTGATAGATACGGTGTTCCCGAGATCGACCTCGGGCTTGCAGTAATGATTGTGGACAGCGACGGCGGCAAAGCTGCACAGCACGTCCAGCTGGGCGATGGTCTGCGCGGTCTGCTTGACGCGGGCGGCTTCTCCCGCGACAAAGTGCCGCAGCTCGACAAACAGATCGTATTCCAGCGCCACGATGCGGTCCTTGGCCGTCAGGATGGTGCTTTCCAGCTCTTTGAGCTCTTCCGTGATATACCGCTCGCCGGTCGAGAGCGTCTGCTTGCGGATATAGCTGTCCGGGACAAGATTCAGCTGTCCCTTGGCGACCTCGATATAATAGCCGAACACGCGGTTATAGCCCACACGCAGATTCCGGATGCCGGTCTTTTCCTTTTCCCGCGCCTCGATCTGTGTGAGCATGCCCTTGCCGCCGGACTGGACGGCGCGCAGGTCGTCGAGCTCCTTGTTCGCGCCGTCGCGGATGAGCCCGCCCTCGCGAAGCAAAAACGGAGGATCATCGACAATGGTCGCGTCGATCTTTTCTTTGAGATCCGCCAGCGTGTCGAGCTGCTCGAAAAGCGTCTGCAAGTACGGCGCACGCATGCCGGACAGGCGGTCTTTTATGGCGGGAAGACTCGCCGCGCCCTGTGACAGCGCGGCAAGGTCGCGGCAGGAGGCCGTGCCGGTCATGATGCGGGTCATG
>CADBOK010000196.1 GCA_902796245.1 Oscillospiraceae bacterium
AACGACTGCATGGTGCTGCTCTGGCTGTAGGGCATACCGTAGACGAACGTAAAAAGCAGGTGCCGCACGATGGCTTCCAGAACAAAGAACGTAAAATTCAGGATCACATAGACGATGGGCATCGCAGCCATCTGCCCCACAACGCAGCAGACCAGCACCGCGAACGAAAAAAACAGCAGAAAGCCCAGCATCGTCGCGGCAAAGACCTGCATCGCGGGCACGAATGCCGCCGCGCCGAAGCCTGTGCCCACCGCCCATAAAAGCAGCGACGACAAGAGCGCGGGCGCGGCGCACAGCAGCACGCCCGTCAGATAATTCGTCAGAAACAGCGTCTCGCGCCGCACGGGCAGCGCGGCGTAGAAATAGGCCGTACCCGCCCGGAACAGCCAGGAAAACAGTACCCAGGCCAGAAGCCCGCCGAGCAGGAACGGGATCAGCGAGGCATTGAGCGGCGCATAGCCCAGAAGCGTTTTTTCGATCTGCACAAGAAAGTCGTCCGTGCCGGACGAGAGACCCCGGCAGAAGGAAAACAGCCGCAGCGGCAGAAGCAGCTCGTAGAGCGTGTATAAGATCCAGACCGGCGCGGTCTTTTTCAGCGCCCGCCGGAAGACCGCGCGGTCAAAGCACGAAATTCTTGACGTCATAGCCGGTCCCTCCCAACTCATAGATAAAGATCTCTTCCAGACTCAGCGGCAGCAGGTCGCAGAACATCGGCGCGCTGGCCGCCAGCTCGTTCGCGACGGTCTGCGGCTCACCGCGCAGGATCAGCGTCTGCACTCGCCCGAGCGTGCTTTCGTGCAGAACATGAAGCGATTGCGGAAGCGGGTGCTCCGTGACGAGCTGCACCTTGACGAAATTGTCCTGCAGCTCGGCCAGCGACCGCTCCAGCAGCATGCGGCCCTTGTGCATGATGCCGACGTGGTCGCAGATATCCTCCAGCTCGCGCAGATTGTGCGACGACACCAGTACCGTCGTGCCGTAGCCCGCCACATCCTCGAGCGCCAGACTCCAGATCTGCCGCCGCATGACGGGGTCGAGTCCGTCGACCGGCTCGTCGAGCACGAGATAGTCCGGCCGCATGCTCAGCGTCAGCCAGAAGGCCGCGTGCTTCTGCATGCCCTTGGAGAAGCGGCGCAGCGGCGTTGCCTCGTCCAGCCGGAACACGTCGCGCAGCGCCGCGTAGCGCTGCAGATCAAAGCGCGGGTACATCGCGCGGAAAAAAGCCGCAAGCTCCTTGATGGTCCCGCCGCTGAACACACCCAGATCATCCGGGATATAGCCGATGCGGCTCTTGACGGACGGGTTTTCATAGACCGGCAGGCCGCCGATGGTCACGCTGCCGGAATCCTGCCGGTAAATGCCCGTGATATGGCGGATGGCAGTGGTCTTTCCCGCGCCGTTCGAGCCGACAAGGCCATAGACCGCACCCTGCGGCACGGTGAGCGACAGCTCGTCCAGCGCGCGCTTTGCGCCGCCGAAGGTTTTTGTCACATGCGAAAGCTCAATCATCTGTCTGTTCCTCCTGCGCCAGAAGCGCCGCAAGCTCCTCTTCTCCCAGGCCGAGCGCGCGCAGCCGCTGCGCCGCTGCCCGGAACGCCTCGACCGCCTGTTTTTTCTGCTGCTCGGCCAACTGGTCGATCTGCGCGACGAACGAGCCCTTTCCCGCCACGGAAAGAATGTACCCGTCCGATTCCAGCTCGCGGTAGGCGCGCTGGATGGTGTTGGGGTTGATGGCCAGCTGCCCGGCCAGCTCCCGCACGGATGGAAGCCTGCTCCCGGGCGGCAGCGCCCCGGTCAGCATCAGCCTGCGCAGCTCCGCCTGAATCTGCTCATAAATGGGTTTCGGGTCCCGGTAATTGATCGCGATCACAGAATGCTCCCCTCCCAACTGTATGAACTGTATTGATACAATCATAGCATGCGCCTGCCATAAAGTCAACTGCCCCTGACAGATTCTGCACATCAAAGGCGCCCCTTGGGCACAAGTGGCCGATTCCCCCTATCAGGGAGAAATGGCCCGAAGGGCCAATAGGGGTAGGGATGCTGTCAGCGAAGCTGACTGAGGGGATTCGAACGTCACAAATTTCAGAGCACGCTGAAATTTGCAGCATATCCCCTCCGTCATTTGCCTCGCAAATGCCACCTCCCCTTACCGCGCGGAGCGCGGCAAGGGGAGGCTTTGGCTGCTGCTCCGTGATTTTGGTTGACGGGACGCACATCCGCGCGGTATGATGAAGAAAAGCAGGAAAGGCGGACAGCGTTATGAATGAACCGTATACATATTATCAGGAAAGCGCGGACTATGTCCGGGCGCGGATGCCGTTTGCGCCGCAGATTGCGGTGATCCTCGGCTCGTCGCTCGGGCCGTTTGCGGAAAGACTTCGGAATCCCGTGGAGATCGACTATCATGATATCCCGAATTTCCCCGTCTCCACGGCCCCCGGCCACGCAGGCAAGCTCATCTTCGGCGAGCTGGCCGGAAAGAAGCTCGTGTGCCTCGCCGGGCGCTTTCACAGCTACGAGGGCTACGATTTTGAACAGCTGACGCAGCCGGTGCGGCTTCTGAAGCTGCTCGGCGTCCGCACGCTGATCGTGACGAACGCGGCGGGCGGTGTGAATCTTTCCTATCACCGCGGCGATTTCATGCTGATCGCCGACCACATCAAGCTGAACGGCTCCAGCCCCTTGCGGGGCAGGAACGTGGACAAATTCGGCCCGCGCTTTTTTGACGTCACGCGCATGTACACCCCGGAGCTGCGCGAGCTGGCAAAGTCCTGCGCGGAAAAGCTCGGCTTTTCCGTGCGCGAGGGCGTGTATTTCTTCATGCCCGGCCCGCAGTTTGAGACGCCTGCCGAGATCCGCGCCATCCGCGCGCTGGGCGGCGACGCCGTGGGCATGTCGACCGTGACGGAGGCGCTGACGGCGGCGCACTGTGGCCTTCCGCTGCTGGGCATTTCCGTCATCACCAATATGGCCGCCGGCATCACGGGCGAAGCCGTCTCCGGCGAAGAGGTCAACGAGACGGGCGCGGCGGTCGCGGAGCGGTTCAGCCGCTATCTTGAAAAAATTCTGGAGGAGATGGACGTATGACACAGTTCCGGGCCGATGAAGGGCTGGCCTTCATGCTGCAATATGAAAACGTCGCGTGGTACGACGCGGGCGAGGTGCAAATCCTCGACCGCCGGATCTATCCGGCAAAAACCGAGTTTGTCCGCTGCAAAACGCATGTGGAGGTCATGCAGGCCATCCGCGACATGGTCACGCAGAGCGCGGGGCCGTATACGGCGGCAGCCATGGGCATGGCGCTGGCTGCGTATGAGTGCCGGGAAAAGCCGGCGGACGAGCAGCTGACTTTTTTGCAGGCGGCAGATGAAACCATTTCGAACGCGCGGCCCACGACCTATAATCGGATGAAGCTGGTCTGCGACGGCTGTCTGGAGGCGGCGAAGCTGGCGCTGCGCGAAGCGCGGCCCGTTGATCTTGCCATCCGCGAGCACGCCGTAAACGCCAACAACCGCCGCTACAGCAAGGTAAACGAGATCGCGAAGTATCTCGTGCCGCTCATCCCCGACGGCGGCACGGTCATGACGCAGTGCTTCGGCGAAACGATCGTCGGCATGATGCTGAAGGAGGCAAAGCTGGCAGGGAAGCGCTTCCGCCTGTTCTGCCCGGAGACGCGGCCGTATTTTCAGGGCGCGCGCCTCACGGCCACGGTCTGCCGTGACATGGGCTTCGACGTGACTGTCATCACCGACAATATGCCAGCATTTGTCATGGAGCGCGAGCACGTCGATCTGTTCACCTGCGCGGCGGACGCGATCTGCCTCGACGGCTACGTCGTCAACAAGGTCGGCACACTGCAAATTGCCATCTGCGCCAATCACTTCGGCATTCCGACCTTCGTCACCGGCGCGCCGGATATCGGTCACGAGACAAAGGACACCGTCAAAATCGAGATGCGCGACCCGGAGTTTACCCTGCAGGCCATGGGCGTGCGCACGGCGGCCGAGGGCGTGAAGGGCTATTATCCCGCGTTCGATATGACCCCGCCGCACCTCATCTCCGGCATCGTCACCGACCGCGGCGTGTTCTCTCCGTTCGATCTGCACCGCTACTTCGCCGACGGCGGAGCAGGGGAGTATGATACGGTAGTCTGAGACTTTTGCCTCCGGCGGCCCTATCTTTTCCGCCTTGCCGGAAAAGATAGGGGAGAAAAGGGGCGCTTGGCTACGGTTTGGTGCGTACTGCGGGTACAGTTCAGGCGGGAACCCGATTTTAGTCGTTACGACACCAAGGCACCCTACGAGCGCTATGGTACGCGCCGCCTGTTATGGGACACCAGATTTGTGAATAGCTGCGTTTGAATAATTGCAAAAAAACGCTTTGCGGTCAGAATTTGCGAGGTAGTACGGATTTGCCGCAGCCCCAAAAAGCCTCCCCTTGTCGTGCCCTGCACGATAAGGGGAGGCGGCATTTGTGAAGCAAATGACGGAGGGGATTTGGTGCAGATTTCAGAGTGCTCCGGAATTTGCGGCGTTCGAATCCCTTCAGTCAGCTCCGCTGACAGCTTCCCTTGTGCCCAAGGGAAGCCTCAGGTACGTGCTATTTTTGAGCTCTATCAAATTACGCAGGAAAGATCCAAGAAAACCGAAGGGGTTTCTCAAAAGATGCGCTCCAAACTTTTGACATTTTCTCCTTCCCGTGCTACACTGAAAGAAAAAACAGGAGGACGTTTATGTCTCTCATTCCGTATTATCTGCAATATTTATCCGAGATCTGCGAAGGCACGCGCGAAGCGCCTGCGGGGATCGCGCTCACGGAGCAGGAGGATCTCAAAAAGGCCATGCAGCTGCAGACGGAGATCGCGAAAATGGGCATTCCAGCCTTTGTCAGAGCCTGCGCCGCGGCTGACGGGACCGAAATTCCGCAGGAGGAATATGACAGCTTCGACCCGGCCGAGCTGAACGCGGCCATCGCGCAGCTTGCCGCAGCCTCCCAGCCGCAGGAGCAGCCGGAGGAGGACGCGCCGCAGGAGCCGGTCAAGACCGAAACGCGCGATATCTTTGAAATTTTCCTCGACAGCGTATGTCTGGACGACAATTTGCTGACGTATCTCATCGATATTCTCAAGCGCCGCTCCGAGCCGGAATTTGCAAAGCTCTCCCACGCCGCGGCCCGCACGGAGCTGAAGCTGGACGATTTTCTCGCCTGGCTCGGCAATATGGAGCTGCTGGCAGATGAGGACGAGCAGGCCTGCGCGGCCATCATGGACAAGTGCCTGTACCGGCTGGAGCAGGAGGGCGAGCTGGAGCTGATCGCGGCGCTGCTTTCCGGCGACGAGAAAACATTCAAGCTCTTCCGCACGCAGGCGCCGGAGCTGGTGCATCTGCCGGACGCGACCTATGAGTGGTATTGTAAGCACTATCTCGACCGCTATTACCCCGTCCGCTTCATTCTGCATCATCAGGGGATCGAGCTTCCCCGCGCATAAGGAGGCTTCTCATGGAACCCATCTATGTCACCGGCCACCGCAACCCCGATACCGATTCCATCGTTTCCGCCATGGCCTACGCCGCGCTTCGAAACGCCTTGGGCGACCGGGAATTCGTGCCCGCGCGTCTCGGGCATATCTCTGACGAGACGCGGCTTGTGCTCGACCGCTTCGGCTTTGAGCCGCCGGTGCGCGTCCAGACCATGCGCACGCAGGTGCGCGATCTGGACTACGACACGCCGCCGGCCCTGTCCGGCGCAGTCACGGTCAGCCGGGCCTGGGCGGCTTTGCAGACGAACAAGGCAAAATCGATTCCCGCCATTCCCGTGACGAACGAAAACGGCGAGCTGTACGGCATGCTCTCGCCCAGCGAAATCGCGAGCTATGACATGCGCACGCTTTCCGATTCCCGCGTCGATAAGATCCCGGTCTTCAATCTGCTGAGTGTTCTGGACGGCAAGATCCTGAACGAGTCCGGGTATCTGGCCGACACGATTAGCGGCGAGGTATCCATTGCGCTGCCGCAGAACAATGAAAATCTGCTGTTCAAGGGTCCGGACGCCATCGTCATCGTCGGCGAGCAGCCGGAGATGGCGCGCCGCGCCGTCGAGCAGCAGGTCAGCTGCCTGATCGTGTGTCAGGCCGAGCTGCCGGAGGAGCTGCGGCAGATGCAGACGAACACCTGCATCATCGCCACGCCCTTCGACGCCTACAAGGCGGCCCGCATGGTCTATTACGCCATCGAGGTCGCGCGCGTGTGCCGCACGGAGGATCTCGAGGCGTTCCACCTGACCGATTTTGTCGACGACGTGCGCGAGGTCGTACTCAAAAGCCGCCACCGCAGCTACCCGATTCTGGACGAAAACGACAAGGTTGTCGGCACGCTCTCGCGGTATCACCTCATCAAGCCGCGCCGCAAGCGCGTCGTGCTGGTCGACCACAATGAGGCGGCGCAGTCCGTCCCGGGCCTCGATCAGGCGGAGATCGTCGAGATCATCGACCACCACCGTCTGGCCGATATCCAGACCGGCAGCCCTATTTATTTCCGCAACGAGCCCGTCGGCTCGACCGCGACGATCATCTCCGAAATGTATCAGGAGCGCGGCCTCATGCCGCCCGTGAAGCTCGCGGGCCTGATTGCGGCAGCCATCGTCGCCGATACGGTCATGTTCAAATCCCCGACGGCTACCGCCGTCGACCGCCGCATGGCCGACCGCATGGCGCGCATCGCCAACATTTCGCTCGACGAGCTGGGCAAGACCATCTTCTCCGCGTCCATCTCCGACGACAAGCCCGCCGATGCGCTGCTGTTCACGGATTTCAAGGATTTCCACATCGCCGACCACGATTTCGGCGTCAGCCAGATCACCTGCGTCGATTCCGGCCGCATGATGGAGCGCAAGGACGAATTCCTGTCCGTCATGCAGAAGACGATGAACGAGCGCGGCTACACGCTCATGATCCTCATGCTGACGGACGTGCTGCTGGAGGGCACGCATCTTCTCTACCTCGGCGACGAGGATATTATCACGCAGGCCTTCGGCGTCAAGCTCAAGGATCACAGCTGCTTCCTGCCGGGCGTCGTGTCCCGGAAAAAGCAGGTCATCCCGATGCTCACCGCTCTGTGGGGCTGAGTCGCGATTCAAAGGAGTCTTTTTCATGCGTCTTATCTTTATTCGCCACGCCGAGCCCGATTACGAGCACGACTCGCTCACCGAAAAGGGCTGGCGCGAGGCAAAGCTGCTGGCCCGCCGCACAAAAGACTGGCAGGTCGACGAGTTCTATGTTTCCCCGCTTGGCCGCGCGCGGGACACCGCGTCCTTTACGCTCCGGGAGCACGGAAAGACAGCGGAGGTCATGGACTGGCTGCACGAATTTCAGGGCACGCTGCCGGACGGGAACGGCGGTGAGCGCCTCTGCTGGGATCTGATGCCCGACGTCTGGACGGCGCAGCCGGAGCTTCTGCAGCCCGCCGGCTGGGAAAAAGCGCCGATTCTGCAGGGGACGAACGTCAAGGCGGAATACGACCGCGTGACCGCCGGGCTGGACGCGCTGCTCGCGTCATACGGCTATATGCGGCACGGCGGGTATTATACCTGCCGGGAAACCTGCGGGAAGACCATTGTCTGCTTCTGCCACTTCGGCATCGCAGCGGTTCTGCTGTCGCATCTGTGGAACGTCAGCCCGTTTACCGTCCTGCACGGGGCGTTTCTGGCACCGTCGTCTGTGACTGTCCTGAACGCGGAGGAACGCCAGCCCGGCATCGCGTACTTCCGCTGCCAGATGCTGGGGGATACCTCGCACCTTCTGATGGGCGGCGAGCCGGTATCCTATTACGCTTCCTACGCCGACCCCTTCCAGGGCTGACGCAGCCAGCTCCCCCAAAAGGCTCCCCTTTCAAGGGGAGCTGTCAGCGAAGCTGACTGAGAGGCCGCGGCAGGCAGCCGCAATTTGTGAAAATCCTTCGGCAAATCCGTACATACTGCCACATTTCATTGTAGGGGCCGATGCGTTCCCGCACTGCCGTATGAAAATCGGACTTTTGCGTTTCCTGCGCCTCCCGCCGTGCGGCGGGAGGCGCGTTTCTTGTTCTTGACATTTCTGCCGCCGGTGCTATGATGGGGGATATTCCACAGGGAAACTGGTTATAAAGGGATGATTCTATGATTCGGACAGAACGGCTTGTGCGGTCCTTTTTGGAGCTGACTGCGATCGATAACCCCACGCTCCACGAGCGGGCGCTGAGCGAGCGCCTGCGGCAGCGATATGCCGCGCTCGGCATTGCGCTGGAAGAGGACGGCGCGGGCACTATAATTGGCGGCAGCGCCGGGAATCTTTACGCATATCTGCCGGGCGGCGAGACGCTTGCGCCCATTTTGCTGTCGGCGCACATGGACGCGGTCGCGCCCGCGTGCGGAAAAAAGCCCGTCCTGCACCCGGACGGACGCATCACCTCCGACGGAACGACCGTTCTCGGCGCGGACGATATCTCCGGCCTCTGCGCGATTCTGGAGGCCGTGACCTCCGTTCTGGAGGACGGCGCGCCGCACCGGCCCGTCGAGCTGCTGTTTGACGCTGCCGAGGAGAGCTACTGCACCGGCATCCAGCAATTTGATTTTTCCCGCCTGCGCTCGAAGACGGCCTATGTCTTCGATCTCAGCGGCCCGGTCGGCAGCGCGGCGTATCAGGCGCCCAGCATCGTGTCCTTCCGCGCGGAATTCACCGGCCGCGCCGCGCACGCCGCGTTTTCACCCGAGGAGGGCCTGCACGCCATCAAGGCGGCGGCCGAGGCCGCGGCGCACATCGACTGCGGCCGCGTCGGCGATCTGACCGTCAATATTGGCACGATCACGGGCGGAACGGCGGACAACATCGTGCCGGAGACGTGCGTTCTGACCGGCGAGGCGCGCGGCTTTGACCACCCGCTGGTGCTGCGGAAGCTGGCGGAGATCGAACAGACGATCCGGCAGGCCGCTTCGCGCTTCGGCTGCGCCGTCCGGTTCACGACCGAAACGCTCTGCCAGGCCTTCCGGGCGGACCCGGAGGGGCAGGCTGCGCAGCGCTTCCGCGCGGCCTGTGCATCAGTCGGACTGGAAAGCAGTCTGACCGTGACCTACGGCGGCAGCGACAACAATCACTTCTGCCTGCACGGCCTGACCGGACTTGTCGTCGCGCCCGGTATGAATTCCTGCCACAGCTGCCAGGAATACACGAGCGCGGACGAGCTTACGCGCGCGGCAAGGATCGCCGAAGCACTGATCGTATCGAGGAAGTGACGCGGAATGAAGACGCCTCTGCATTATCAGATGACCGAATACGACTGCGGCCCCATCACGGTGATGAACGCGATCATCTACCTGTTTGACCGCGAACAGATCCCGCCGGAGCTCATCCGCAATATCATGCTCTACTGTCTCGACGGCTACGGCGCGGAGGGCGCGCCCGGCAAGAGCGGCACGACGCGCGCGGCCATGATGTTCCTCAGCAATTTCCTGTGCAGCTTCGGCCGCACGGGCCAGCTGGATATTTCCAGCCGCTATCTGTCCGGCGGCTGCGTGCGCGTGAGCCAGAACAGCAGCGTCACCGACTGCCTGCGCCGCGGCGGCGCGGTCGTCGTGCGGCTGTATCTGCTGGACGATCCGCACTACATCCTCCTGACCGGCGTGGACGGCGAGCGCATTTATGCGTTCGACCCCTATCTGCTCGAAGAGCCGCTGCCGGAGGCCGATATCGTCGTGACCGACGCGCACCCGTACCGCTACAACCGCATCATTCCGTTTTCCTACTTCAACCGAACCGGCCATACCCAGTATGCCCTCGGCGAGACGTCCGGCCGCGAGGCCGTTTTGCTCTTCAACACCCACACGGAGCTGACCGAGGAAAAGACGATCGAATACATCATCTGAGCCCAAAGCCCGACCGCTCCTTCCGGAGCGGCCGGGCTTCGTTTGATGGAGGAACAGAAAAAAGGTTGACAAGTGTAGCCCTATATGCTATACTGAGTCTACAGAAGTAAACCAAGGAGGGATTCCCGTGCAACTATGCCAAAGCGAATGGACCGTGCTGCAGAGCCTGTGGGAGCGGCAGCCGCAGACGCTCATGCAGCTGGTGGAGGATCTGAAGCGCCGCGCCGGATGGTCAGCCAGCACGAGCAAGACCATGGCCAGCCGCATGACGGAAAAGGGCCTTCTGCGCTACGAGGGCAAGCCCCGGCGCTATTACCCGAACGTCACCCGTGAGGAAGCCGGACTGGAAGAGACGGAGCAGCTGCTCTCCCGCGCCTTCGGCGGCAGGCTCGGTCTGCTGGTCAGCAATTTTGCCGACCACGGAAAAATCGGAAAGGACGAGCTGGATGAGCTTTACGCCATTCTGGACCGGGCCGCGGGCCGCGAAGAATAGGGGAGGAGAACCATGCTGGAAATTCTCGTTTCGTCGACCGTTCTGATCCTTGCGCTGGCCGCGCTGCGCTTTCTCCTGCGCAGCAAGATCAGCCCGCGCCTGCAATACGCGCTGTGGCTGCTGGCCGCGCTGCGGCTCCTGCTGCCGGTCTCGCTGGTCAGGAGCCCTGTCAGCGTGATGAACGCCGTTCCGGACGTGCCCGCCGCCGTGCAGCGGCTGACGGCCCCGGAAGGCCGCCGCGCCCCGCAGACGGACAGCACACAGCCCCCGGCGCAGACGGTATCCGAGCCGGAGACTGCGCCCGTAAAGATACAGACGCAGCTGTCGGCCGGTACAATTTTGAAACTTGTCTGGCTGACCGGCGCGGCAGTGCTGGCACTCTTGATGCTGGCGCAGAATCTGCTGTTTCTCCGGAGGCTCAAAAAGCTCCGGCAGCCGTTCGCCTGCCCGGAAGGTCCAATTCCGGTCTGGGTGGCGTCCGGACTGCCGTCGCCGTGCCTTGCGGGGCTGTTCCGGCCTGAAATTTATCTCACGCCCGAAGCGGCGCAGGACGCGGATACGTGCAGATTTGTCCTCCGGCATGAGCTGGCGCATTTTTACGCAAAGGATCAGCTCTGGAGCCTCCTGCGGCTCGTCTGCCAGTGCCTGTACTGGTTTGACCCCTTCGTCTGGCTGGCCGCAGCGCTTTCCCGGCGCGACTGCGAGCTGGCCTGCGACGCGCGGGTGCTGAAAGACCTCGATCCCGGCAGCCGGGTAAGCTATGGCCGCGCGCTGCTCGGCCTTGTCGCGCCGAAGCGGGCGAAGGGCCAGCTGCTGTCCTGCGCAACGACGATGCAGCTGGACCGAAAGAGCCTCAGAGAGCGCATCACGCTCATTGCCAAAAAGCCGAAAATGGCGGCGTATACCCTCGTTTTCGTGCTGGTTTTAAGCCTTGTTCTGACGGCCTGCACATTTACAAGCGCGTCCGTGCAGCCCGAACCGGAACCCCAGCCGGAAACGGTGCAGCCCGAAACCGGCGCATCGGAGCAGGAGCAGCTGCAGGAGGCGCTTACAAAGACGGAAGAAGATCTGAACAAAGAAGAACCGCAGCCCGTCGAGGACGACCTGGAGGCAGAGTTCCAGATGGCGTTCCCGATGCTGAATTACGCGACGTTCCAGCGCTATCTGGACGCGCATCCCGAGACATTGGAAAACGGCTGGGAGCATATCCGCGTCAACGAAGCGGGATTCGACGACGAGGGTACGAGCATTGAGACCAAACAGGGCGACCAAGTGCTGGCCGTCGACGCGGAATACGGCATTCTGCTCGTGCGCATCACCGGCGACGGCTATCGCGGCGTGCTGGCCATCTGCCGGTACCCGGAGCTGCTGCGGCTGGAAATGGCTGAAAACTACGGCGTCGAAGGGGAGCTGGCGGGCTCTGTCGCGTCGCGCGCCGGCGGTATCCTCGCCATGAACGCCAACGGCTTCCAGGATCCCGACGGCAAGGGCAGCGGCGGCCAGCTTGCAGGCTGGTGCATGGCGCAGGGAGAGGAACACGGCTATCACTTCGGCGGCGATGTCTACCAGCGCATTGAGCTGAGCGAAAACGGCCTCGACTGCCGCATCGTGCCCGCGTCCGACCCGGTCGGGGAGGGGACGTACAACGCTGCCGAATTTACGCCTGCCCTGATCCGGGACGGCGAAAAGATCGAGGATTCCTTCTGGACGGGCGAGCAGCCGCGCGCCTGCTTCGGTACCGGCGATCAGGGCATTTACATGCTCGTCATCGAGGGCCGCTACCCGGATGAGGGCCTCCGCGGCACGAGCGTCAACACGTGCTCGGATATCCTGCTTTCCTACGGCTGCCGGAACGCCCTCAACATGGACGGCGGCTCGAGCGCAATCTTGTGGTACGACGGCGAATATGTTACGCAGTCGTCGTCCTCGTTCCTGCGCTACACCGGCGGCCGCCCGCTGCCGAACGCATGGGTCTACGGATGAATTTTCATGTTGACAATCGCAGGAAATGTGGTAAAATATCTGCGATATTGGAAAACCGCGTTGAAAAACCGAGCGTTCCGGTGCTGCTTTCAGAGAGAAGGGGACGGTGAGAGCCCTTCAGCAGGCCTGTCCGCAGCCAGTTTGGAGCGGCCGCGCGAAAGCGCGGCGGGTGCTTCCCGATACAGAAGCGCCGAGATATGCGCAAGCATAATCAGGGTGGTACCGCGACTGACCTCGCCCCTGTCATGGGGCGAGGTTTTTATGTTTGAAAGCCCTCGCCAAAGGCTCCCCTTGTGCCCAAGGGGCCGATTCCCCCTGTCAGGGGGAAATGGCCCGAAGGGCCAATAGGGGTAGGGATGCTGTCAGCGAAGCTGACTGAGGGGAT
>CADBOK010000197.1 GCA_902796245.1 Oscillospiraceae bacterium
CGCCATGTCGACCTCCTGCATGCGGTCGGCGGTCATGGACTGACCGGCGATGTTCGCATCCATCGTGCCGGACTGCACAGCCGGGCACAGGGAGTCCCACGCGGAGGAGACGATCTCGAGCTGCCAGCCGTTGGCCTCGCAGATCTTCTGGGCGATCATGACGTCGTAGCCGTTGGCATACGCGCCGGGAACGTTGGAAATGGGGACAGCGCCGTTGGAATCGTCCATCTGCGTCCAGTTATAGGGCGCGTAGGCGCATTCCATGCCGACGGTGAGAACGCCGTCTTCTACGCCGGTCACGGCCTCGGACGGTTCAGCGGATTCGGATGCGGTGGATTCGGTCGCTGCGGGGCTGGAGGCGGCACAGGCGGCCATGCTCAGCAGCATCATGGCTGCCAGGACGAGGGCAAGGATTCTTTTCATTGTTTTCATTCACCTTTCGTTTTTTATTTTCCCAGACAGGCCTTACAGAAGCAATAAAAAAGTGGGTCGCTCCTGCAAAGCGATCCACGGAATGAACAGAAAACGGAATCCCGCCCCTGCTGCATCCATCGATAGCGCTTCACAAAGTTTTTCTTTGTGACAGTCCGGCAGATCTTATCTGCCGAGCCAACACCGCATTTGCAGGCAGCGCCTGCGGCATTTCGGCGGTCCCCCCTTTTCCGAACGGCCACTGCCTGTGCTTGCCGCCCGGTACTCTTGAAGCCCGCGCCTCTATCTGGAATGATTGTCTGGATTATAGCGTATTCTCCCGCATTTGTAAAGCTAATTTTTCGTTAGAAAGCAAAAATATTTTTCTTGATTTTTGTGTATTCTGCACGATCCGACATCCCGGCGGGCGGAAAATCAAATTTGTGAAATTGATTTGCTTTTACAGGGATTCTTTGCTATACTATAGGAAACAGATCATCAGGAGGTTCGAAGATACGATTATGGCTGACGAAAAAACAATCCTGACCTATAAGGGCCGCCCCCTTATGCGCAAGGACAATCTTGTCTACTACGGCTCGATGGCCGATTCCCACATTGTCATGCTCCAGATCCTCGAGACGAAGAAGGTTGGCGACGCCGACGTGGCCAGCAAAGTCTCGGTTGAGCTCCAGCTGACCGACCCGAATGTCCGCGCCCGCGACCGCATCGTCAAGAAAAGCGAGAAGGACGGGTTCTTTACCGCGCTCGATCTCGGCTCCGTGTGGCTGGCCCGCGCGCTGAAGGATGCAAAAAAATAATTTTTGATCCGTGTTTAAATGGAAGGAAGCCGTGCATACTATCTGTGCGACTTCTTTTTCATTTTTCCATTCCTCATTGGCCCGTTTTCATGCGGACCGGCCGCCGGAGATCTACTTCGGCGGTTATTTTTTACGCTTTGCGCATATACTACCGGAAAAAGCGGAAGGGAGCTGAGTGCGATGCGCAAGGGTGCGCAGACGCTTGTGTTCGGATCGAAGCCGGTCATTTTGTCCCATGCGGCTATCGGCGGCAAAAAGGAGAGCGAGGGGCCGCTGGCGGCATATTTTGATTTTCTCGGGAAGGACGCGAAGCTGGGACAGAAGACGTTTGAAAAGGCCGAGAGCAAGCTGCAGGAGCTCGCGCTGGACACAGCCAAGCGGAAGCTCGGCGTGAGCTATGAGGACATTGACGTCTTGTTTGCAGGAGATCTTCTGAACCAGTGCATTTCCTCGTCGTTTGCCGCGCGCGGCACGTCGATCCCGTTTCTGGGGCTCTACGGCGCGTGCTCGACCATGGCGGAATCACTTCTCATGGCGGCAGCGTTCGTCGACGCGGGCTTCGCGGATACGGCGGCGGCGCTCACCTCGTCGCACTTCGCCTCGGCGGAGCGGCAGTACCGCTTTCCGCTCGGCTACGGCGGCCAGCGCACGCCGACGGCCCAGTGGACCGTGACGGGCTCCGGCTGCTGCATCGTGGGAAAAAGCGGCCATGGGCCGCGCATCGAGGCCGCGACCATCGGAAAAATTCAGGACTACGGCATCAAGGACGCCAATAATATGGGCGCAGCCATGGCTCCCGCTGCCATCGATACGCTGCAGGCGCATTTCCGCGATCTGCGGCGCGTGCCGTCAGACTATGATCTGATTGTGACGGGCGACCTCGGCATGCTCGGAAAGACGATTGTACTTGACCAGTTCCGACGCATCGGCGTAGACCTTGCGCCGGTCTACAACGACTGCGGGCTTCTCATTTTTGATACAAAGGAGCAGGACGTACACGCGGGCGGCTCCGGCTGCGGCTGCGGGGCGAGCGTTCTGTGCGGGTATCTGCTGGACAGGCTCGAAAAGCGGGAGCTGCGGCGGATTCTGTTCTGCGCGACGGGCGCGCTGCTCTCGCCCACGTCCAGCTGGCAGGGCGAATCCATTCCCGGCGTGTGTCATGCGGTCGCCATCACGGCGGAAGGAGTGTAGCGTATGGACTATCTGAAAGCGTTTCTGGTCGGCGGCGCGATCTGCATGATCGGGCAGATTTTGATCGACAAAACGAGGCTCACGCCTGCGCGGATCCTGGTGTGCTATGTGGTGCTGGGCGTGATTTTGGGCGGCGCGGGCGTCTATGACAAGCTTGTGGATTTTGCGGGCGCAGGCGCAACGGTTCCGCTGACGGGCTTCGGCAACACGCTTGCAAAGGGCGTGCGCGAGGCTGTGAAGGAGCAGGGAATCCTCGGCGCGCTCACAGGCGGCCTCAAGGCCTCGGCGGCCGGTATCGCGGCGGCGGTCTTTTTCGGCTTTCTTGCCGCGCTGCTCTGCAATCCGAAGGATAAATCCTGAAAAAGCGGACAAGCTATCCCTGCGGCTGCGCCGCAATTCATGCTATTCAGGAGGCTCATCATGAGCAAACAGAACAAAACGAACAAGACCGAATCGCAGAACACCTCGAACCAGACGCAGAATCAGGACTCGAAGAACTGCAAGTAACCGGAACGGGAGAACGCCAACATGCGGCGTTCTCCCGTTTTGCCCCGGCAGGATGCGGTTGCAGCGCGCTTCCGTTTGTGATAAACTGTCAATATCACAAACTGATATCCGGGAGGGATCACGATGCAGAAATCAAAACTGCGTGCCGGGCTTCTTCTTGCTGTTTTTGCGCTGCTTGCAATCTTCTGCGCGGGCTGCACCCCGGCCGTAACCGTGCTGAATGAACCGGAAGCGGTCGTCCAGCCGGAGTATGCGGAGGAAGCCGCTCCCGCGACGGAGCCGGACGCGCTGTCACGCTTTTACGAGCTTGCGTCACTGCCGGAGGGCGAACTGAAGACCTATCTGCAAATACATGGCTGGGACATGACCGGTGCGGCGGGGGAGGGCGATCTGGCGCAGCTGTACGCGGATGCGCCGCATCCGGCGCTTCGGAATGCCGGGCGCGGACAGCAGACCGTCTATCCGGAGCGCGGCGTGTTCACCATCCCATTTTGGACGGACGGCGCTGACGGCGGGACGGAGACGCTCGGCCTTGCGACCGTCAGCCTGACCCGGCTGGGAGAGGCTGGGCAGGACGCGCCGTTTACGAAGTCCGAAACAACGTATGCCGACGGCGCGGCAGCCTACTGCGGCATGCAGGACGGCTATCCGGTGGTCTTCCGGCTCTTCTGCGAGCTGGAGCCCGGGCAGGCGTATGACCTGAACGATCTGACCGAACCGCCCTCTGACCGGACGGTCTATCTGCATGGAGAGCGGCTGGGCGTGCGTGTTTCCATACCGGCCGGGAACCTGAACGACTATGTGTTCGGCGGGCGCGGCGTGGTCGTGACATGCCGGAGCAGCGCGCGCAGCTCGGACGAAGCAAGCGGATTTTTCTGGAAGCTCCGCCTTGAGTGGCTGGACGGGATGGAGCGGAACTATGGCACCGGTACCGGCGATTTCCGGCCCGCACTGTCAAACAGCGATTTCCTGCTGGCCAAAACGAAGGACTATGCGTACATTCTCACGCTGCGGGATCCGTCCGGAAAGCCGCGCTATCTGCCGCAGGACCGGGAGGCGTATCTGGACGGCTGGCTGACGCACGGCTTTGACGGCGTCATCCTGATCGACGGCGCGGAGCAGAGCCCATACGGCGAGCAGTTTTACAGCCAATGGACGCAGAAGCTCCGGGCCGCGGACAGCTGGCTTTCCATGTTCGACGCCGCGTCGCGCGGCGAGGGCGAACGTCTGCCGGACGCAGAGCTGACGCGGCAGACCGCGCAGGAGGCAGGCTTCGGCCTGACCATGGACGTGCCGGAGCCGGTCTGGGGCTGCGTCAGCTTCTATCAGGGGCAACCGGATGAGCTCTGGGACGGGAGCACAGTCTTTACGCTGCGCAATGTCGTCGCCGAGACGATGGGCGCGGACGGGTATCTCTGGAAGCTCAGCCGCGTAAGCCGGGAAGACTTCCGCTGGCAGGAGGATGTTTCCACGATCAACTGGGACGACTGGGCGGACAGAAAAACGTCCGGCGAAGCATATCTGCTCGGCCGGACGGCGGACGCCGTGTATCTGCTGCGCTTCGGCGGCACGCAGCTGTTTGCGGACGTTCCCGCATGCGCGGAGGCCCGCGCGGACTTTCTTGCCGCAGGCCGGGCCATGCTGCAGAGCTTTCTGGATCAGAACGGCATCGAGCCGAATCCATACTGGCAGGAGATCTATTCGCAGTATGCGGCCGGATAAAAAGCCGCCCGGCAGGCGGAAAAGGCGGCGTTGGGACAAGCGGCACAAACAAGTAGGAAAATGCGGTGCAAATTTGCCGAAGGACTTCTGCTTTTTGCCGCTGCCTGCCGCTTAACCTCTCAGTCAGCTGCGCTGGCAGCGTCCCTACCCTCTTTGGCCCTTTGGGCCATTTCCCCCTGACAGGGGGAATCGGCCTCTTCCAGGGGAGCCTTGGGGTGTTTTTTGAGAAAGGAAGGGCTGCCTCCTGCGAGGCAGCCCTTTGCGCTTGATGCTGCTTATGCAGCTTCCTTGGTCATGTTCATGAGAACCTTTGCGCCCATTGCGCGGGTCGCGGTGCCCTTCGGGTTGAACGCGCCGTTGGAGCCTGCCAGATAACCGGCAGCGGTGCAGTAGTTGACAGCCTCGAGCGCCCAGTCGGCGATGGCAGTCAGGTCGGTGTAGGTGAGCTGGACCGCGAAGGTCTCGCCGGCCTTGTCCATGGTCTTGTCATAGCCATAGAGGATCTTGGCCATTTCCTGACGGTTGACCGGGTTCGTGGGCTTATAGGTGCCGTCGGAATAGCCGTCGACGATCTTGTTCGTGCTCGCCCACAGAACGGCGTCGCCATACCAGCTGCCGTCGGTGCAGTCGGTGAACTTCTCGCTGACCTTGCCGGTCACGGCGGGGGAACCGGCCATGCGGTACAGAACCGTGACGAGCATGCCGCGGGTCATGGTGCCGTTCGGGTCGAAGCCGGTGCCGACACCCTTCATGAGTTCCTTGTCGGAAACGTAGTTGACCGCCTCCGCATACCATGCGGTATCGGCGACGTCCGTGTAGCGGACAAAGGAGATGCGGCCCTGCGGCTTGGCATATTCGTCGCCAATGGTGCCGCCGAGCTTCTGCTCGATGTAGGACAGGACGACCTTGGAGTCGGTCATCTTCGCGTCTGCGGGCGTGACGACCTTTGCGTCCTTGAACATCGCAAAGCCGTCGCCGCCGTAGACGATGGTGTAGTCGATGCCGCCGAGGGTGTAGACCTTTCTGGTGTTGATCGGCTCATACTTGCCGGTCGCCTTGTTGAGGACCTGCACGTTGGTCACGCGACGTGCGCCGGCGACCTTTACAAATTCGCCCTGCTCGGTGGTCTCGATCGAGGAGGCGACGCCGGAGGCGATGGTGTACTTAAGGCCGGAAACGGACAGGAAGCCGCCGTTCTCCTTCGGATACTTGCTCGCGCCAAGCTCCAGCATATCCAGAATGGTCTGGCCGGTCACGGCGACCTTGCAGGGCAGGTTGCCCCACGGGAATACCTTGAACAGCGTTCCGAGGGTGATGTCGCCTTCCGGAATTGCCGCGCGCAGGCCACCACCGTTCATGATGCCGATGTCGGCGTCCATCATGATGCGGTAGGCGTCAGCCGCGAGATCGCCAAGGGCAGTCTCGGCGTTGCGAACCAGACGCTTGCCGTTCTTGTCATTAACAGGCAGCTCGACCTCGCTCTTGCCGACGACCTTGCCCAGCTCGGCGGAGAACTTGTCGGTGATGCCGGTGATGTATTCGGTAATGTGCTCGTCCTTCGTTGTGTAGTCCTTGGCGGAGATCAGCTCGGAGGTGATCTTGCCGTCGGCGGAGATGGTCAGCTTGCCGAGATTGGCGAGCTTGGTCTTGGTCTGCGCCAGCACGACGCTGTCGCCGTCCTTGTTTGCGACGGTCTTGCTGTATTCCTCATGGGAATGGCCGTCGAGCATGGCGTCGATGCCGGTGGTGTTCTGGATGACCGCCTCGGAGGTCCAGTATTCGGTCGAGCCGTCCATGCCAAGATGGGCAATGGCGACGACGTACTTCGCGCCCTCGGCCTTGGCGGCATTGACGGTGGTCTGGACCGTCTGATACAGCGTGGAGCCGTCCTTGTCTTCAGAGAAATTGTAGATGAAGTTGCCGTTGTCGTCCTGGAAGTAGGCGGGCGTGGACTTCACGAAGCTTTCCGGCGTGGTGATGCCGACGAATGCGACCTTCGTTCCGCCGTAATCCACGACCTCATACGGCTTGTAGCTGATCGCGCTGGTACCCTTGCCAGTGTATCTGAAGTTGCAGGACAGATACTGATACTTTGCCTGCTTCGTCAGCTCCTCCAGACGGGGCAGCTTGTAGTCAAATTCGTGGTTGCCAAACGTTGCGAAATCATAGCCGACCTCGTTCATGATGTCGACCAGATAGGAGCCTGCGGACAGCAGACCGATGGGCTCGCCCTGAATTGCGTCGCCGCAGTCAACAAGCGTGACAAAGTTGTGCGTCTGTTCCATTTCGGCCTTGTATGCCGCAACGCCGGCATAGCCCAGACCGTCGCTCACGCCGCAGTGAACGTCGTTGGTGTGCAGGATCACAATGTCGTTGGATTTCTCGTCTGCCGCGAATGCAGTGGTCATCAGACCCAGCAGCATGCATACCGCCAGCAGAAGTGCGATCAGTTTCTTCATAGTATCCTCCCTTTACAAGTTATCTGCCATGGGGCAGATGGTATGCTTGTATTATACTACAAAGAACCGGCGTCAGCTATTCGCAAATATTTGAAATTCGACCGCTGAAATTCGTCGGAATGCACAAATTATGCAGAGCTTTAGCGTATGAAATCAAACGAAATGCCGCGCATCAGGAAACCATTGCGTCCTCCGCAAATGCCTCCCCCTTCAAAACGACCCTGCGCATGAAGCGGAACGTCTCCTTTTCGCCGCGCTCGGCCAGCATCGTGAGCAGAAACCGCAGCCGCTTCATGGTCTTCGGATGCACCAGCCGGGACTCTTTCGCCCGGTCAAGATACTGCAGCGGCGAAGCGTCGGTATAGGCCGCGCCCTGATACGTCTTGCAGGCCGCAATCCGGTCGGCGACCATTTCGCACAGGTATTTTACCGGCATATCGACCGGCTCATATGTTCTCGTCTCGGGACTCAGATCTGTCCAGTATTCAAAATGGTGCCGGTTGCGGCCCTTGTGGTGCATCCAGGCAAGGGAATATCCGTTTGCTTCGCGCTCGGCCGTGTTCGGGCTCCGGTCGCCCTGATAATACCGGACGCCCGCAAAAAACTCGGTAGGGGAGTATTTCGAAAGATCATGCGTCAGTCCCTGCCAGACCAGCCCCATTCGGAAGCAGCCGCGCATGACCAGATGCCGGTGATGTGTGATCGTCTTCAGATGTCCCCAGAATTTGTTCATATTGCAGCCCTCCTGTTTTTCTTATTATACGATAAATCCGGCCCGGTTGCAACGCAGGAAAAAATCAAAAACCTATTGACAAGCTAGGCAATGTGTGGTAGGATACTGTCGTCCGATATGAGAAACCAACATACTATTTTAGTTCTTAAAGAGAGGGCGCAACCATGCTGCAAACCGTCTTTCCGTGCGCCGCGTTCCGATGTCGAATGTGACAGAGAAACCGGACCGACGCTTTTACAGTTTTAATTTTGATATTATAAAGGAGAGCTTGAATATGTCCAAAATTTATACTTCCGCTGACCAGCTGATCGGCAAGACTCCGCTGCTTGAGCTCACGCATATTGAAAAGGAGCTGAACCTCAAGGCCAAAATTCTGGCCAAGCTCGAATATTTCAATCCCGCCGGTTCCGTCAAGGACCGCATTGCAAAGAAAATGATCGACGACGCCGAGGCCGCGGGCCAGCTGAAGCCCGGCTCCGTCATCATCGAGCCGACCTCCGGCAATACCGGCATCGGCCTTGCCTCCGTCGCAGCTGCCAGAGGCTACCGCATCATCATCGTCATGCCCGAGAGCATGTCCGTTGAGCGCCGCCAGCTCATGAAGGCCTACGGCGCGGAGCTTGTCCTGACCGAGGCCGCCAAGGGCATGAAGGGCGCGATCGCCAAGGCCGACGAGCTGGCGAAGCAGATCCCGGACAGCTTTGTCCCCGGCCAGTTTGTCAACCCCTCGAACCCCAAGGCGCATATCGAGACTACCGGCCCCGAAATTTACGCGGATACCGACGGCAAGGTCGATTACTTTGTCGCGGGCGTCGGCACCGGCGGCACGATCACCGGCGTCGGCCAGTATCTGAAAAGCAAGGTGCCGTCCGTAAAGGTCGTCGCGGTCGAACCGGCGTCGTCTCCCGTCCTGTCGCAGGGCGTCGCGGGCGCACATAAGATTCAGGGCATCGGCGCGGGCTTCGTTCCCGATGTGCTCGATACGAAGGTCTACGATGAGATCATCCCGGTCTCAAACGAGGACGCATTTTCCGCCGGACGGCTCGTCGGCAGAAAGGAGGGCGTGCTGGTCGGCATTTCCTCCGGCGCAGCGCTCCACGCAGCCGTTGAGCTTGCAAAGCGCCCGGAGAACGAGGGCAAGACCATCGTCGTCCTCTTCCCCGCCACCGGCGACCGCTATCTCTCCACCCCGCTGTTCGCGGACTGACCCCAAACGCTGCAAGGCCCCGGCTTCCTCACGGAAGCCGGGGCTTTTGTCGCATTGACACGGATGCACCCAAGGCTCCCCTGAAAGGGGAGCTGGCGCGAAGCGCCTGAGGGGATTCGAATGCCGCAAATTTCGGAGCACTTTAAAATTTGTAACCCATCCCCTCCGTCATTTTCTTCGAAAATGCCACCTCCCCTTACCGCGTGAAGCGCGGCAAGGGGAGGCTTGGGGACATCAAACGAGCCTATCCCGTAATATCCTCATACAGCGCCCACATGGCGTCGACGGTGCATTCAGAGAAGCGGTTCTGACCGGCAAGCTCGCTGCTGTAGCTGTCGAGAAGCATCGGGCGGTAGGTGTACCAGCCGGTGTTCGGGTTGCGGAGGATGACGTTGATGGTCGGCTTGAGATCGTATTCCGACACATGCGCGCCGTCCGCGTCCTTGAAGATGGTGACGCTGGCCATGCCGCCGAGCAGGTTCATTTTTTCCTTCTGGTGCGACAGGAAGTTTCCGAGGCTGTAATAGACCGGTACGTCGCGGCCGTCAGCGGCTGTGAGCAGCTCGACCGGCTGGAGCGTGTGCGTGTGCCCGCCGATGATGAGATCCGCGCCCGCGTCCGCCATCTCCTGTGCCCAGGTGAGCTGGCTATTGTCCGGGCTGAAGGTGTCCTCCGTACCCCAATGCGGGAAGACGATGACGAAATCCGCCTCCTGCTTTGCCTGCTCGATGCGGCCGCAGACCGTCTCCCGGGTGGAGAGCGTGTCGACCATCCAGCGCTTTTCGGGCATGGAGTTATTGAAGCCGTAGGTGAAGTTCAGCATGGCGATGCGGATGCCGTTTTTCTCGACGATGGGGATCGCCGCCGCGTCTGCCTCCGTGTCGTGGATGCCGAGCGTGGTGATCTCCGGATACGTCTCATGGAAATAGGACAGCGTGTCCGTGATGCCGGTCTCCTTTTTGTCATAGCAGTGGTTGCTGGCGAAGGTCACGACGTTGAAGCCCGCATCAGCGAGCGCGTCGGCGACCTCAATGGGCGAGCCGAAGACCGGATAGCTCTCGATCTGCTCGCGGTCCTTGACCAGAATCGTCTCCTGATTGATGCAGGCCAGATCGTACTGCCGGACGATGGGGCGGATATCGTCGAAGAACGACGTGAAATCATAGCCGCCCTCCGGCGTCTGTGCGGACCAGTAAACGCAGTTGTGGATCAGATCGTCGCCCAGCGCCATGAGCGTCACGCTGGATTCCGCAGGCGCTTCCTGCACAGGCTGCTCCTGCGGCTCCGGCTCCTGCACGGTCGGCTCTGTTTGCGCGGTCGGTTCTTCAGCAGGCGCGGAAGCGCTCTCGGCGGCAGCCTTCGCGTCGGACATGCGCGGCGTAAACGCCGCCTGCACGACCCACATGCCGCCGAAAACGACGGCGGCCAGCAGAAGCAGGATCAGGATAAGACCCAGGGCAAAGGAGGGCTTTTTGTTCGGAGCTGCGGACATGGTGCGCACATCCTTTCAGATTGATTTATGAAATGATCCCGTATTCCGCCTTGACGGTCAGAATGCGCAAAACGCTCTCGTCGATGCGGGCCTGCGAAAGCGTCCCATCGGCGACGGCGGCCTTGACGGCGTCGAACGCGGCCTGTAAATCAGACGGCATGAGGATCATATCGCATCCGGAGGCAAGGGCCTTGACGGCAGCCTCGCCCGCGGAATAGTGGTCGGTGATGGAGGCCATGGAGTGCGAGTCGGTAATGATGACGTTCTGGTATTCCAGCTTGTCGCGCAGAATATCCGTCACGATGGACGAACTCAGGTCGGCGGGCGTGTCGCTGCCGGTGACGTTCGGGTAGGACAGATGCGAGACCATGACGAACGGGACGCTCCCCTCCGAGGCGATGATCGTCTGGAAGGGAACCAGGTCGCAGGCTTCCAGCTCGCTGAGTGTTTTTTCGACGACCGACGTGCCATTGTGGTCGTCGACCGTAGCGCTGCCGTAGCCGGGGAAGTGCTTGAGGCACGAGACGATGCCCTCGGCCCGCAGGCTCTTGACGATCACGCCAGCGAGCGACGCGCACAGCGCCGCATCAGAGCCGAACGAACGGCTGCCGATCACGCTGTCCGCGCCCTGCGCGACGTCCGCGACCGGGGCAAAGTCCAGATTGAAGCCCAGTGCGTGCAGCCCGCCGCCGATATCCTGTCCTGCGGCATAGACCGCAGCCGGATCCTGACTTTTGCCGAGCGAGCGCATGTCGCCGACGGACGGCACGCCCATGTCCGGGTTGCTGCCGACACGGCTGACCGTGCCGCCCTCCTCATCTACGCCGAGGAAGAGCGGAATCTTCGCGTAGGACTGCGTGTTTTCCAGCAGCGCGACGGTCTGTTCGCGGTCTTCAAGATTTTTCGCAAAATACACGATGCCGCCGACAGGATACTGCGCCAGCGCCTTTTTTGTCGCCTCACCGGCAACAGTGGCGGTATTGACGTTCGTGATGGCCTCCGGCGTCACGAAGAACAGCTGCCAGAGCTTTTCCTCGTCCGTCATGGTGTCGAGCAGCGCCTGCGCTGTCTGCTGCGCGCCGGAAACGGTCATATTGTCCGGAACCTCCGGATTCTCCGTGCTTTCCGGCTGCTGCTCGTCCGGGGTCTCCGGCTGCGCCGCCTCCACCTGGTCGGGAAGCTCGCCCTCATAGGGCGCTTCGCGTTCCGGTTCAACGGTCGTCGGCTCGGAGGAGAACACGCCGTCTGTCTGAATGGTCTCGGCCTGCTCGGGCTTCTGCTTTTCCGGGAGCGTCTTCCACAGAAGCACGCCCACGCCGGCCAGCAGCGCGATGCAGAACAGAACGGCAAGCACGGCGGGTAATTGACTGCGGGGATGATCCATAGCGGTGATACCTCACTTGTGGTAGAGCGTGTGCGACTGATAGACCGGCTCGAACGTGACGTTCATGCCGAGCCGCTTGAACATGCCCTCGTCGACGGAGGAGAGAATAACGGACGAATGCACCTGACTGCCGCGAAGCGAGGCCAGCGCCTCCATTGCAAGCTCAGCGGTCGGGTTCGTCACGGCGCTGATGGACAGCGCGATGAGCACCTCGTCGGTGTGCAGGCGGGGGTTAGAATTGCCCAGATGCTCGATTTTCAGATGCTGGATGGGCGCGAGAACCATTGGGGAAATGAGATTCACGCGGTCGTCGATCCCGGCGGAGAGCTTGATTGCGTTCAGAAGCGCGGCGCACGCCGCACCCATCAGGCCGGAGGTCTTGCCGGTGACGAGCCTGCCGTCCGGCAGCTCGATGGCTGCGGCGGGCGCGCCCGTTTCCACGGCCTTGGCCCGCGCGGCGGGGACGGTTTTGCGCATGGACACGTCCAGATGCAGCGAATTCATCAGCATTTCCTGCTTGCGCAGCTCGGCCGGCATGGCCGTGCCCTTTTTGACCGCGCAGGCGGAGGCGAAATACCGCCGGATGATCTCCTGATACGACGCTTCGCGGCAGGCCTCGTCGTCGCAGATGGCGAAGCCCGCCATATTGACGCCCATGTCCGTTGGGCTCTTGTACGGGCACTCGCCGAAGATGGAGCGGAAGATCGTCTCGAGCACCGGGAAGATCTCAATATCGCGGTTATAGTTGACCGTCGTTTCGCCGTAGGCCTCGAGATGGAAGGGGTCGATCATGTTGACGTCGGCCAGATCGGCGGTCGCGGCCTCGTAGGCGAGGTTGACCGGGTGCTTCAGCGGCAGGTTCCAGATCGGGAACGTTTCATACTTGGCATAGCCCGCGTTCACGCCGCGCTTGTGCTCCTGATAGAGCTGGCTGAGGCAGGTTGCCATCTTGCCCGAGCCGGGGCCGGGGGCCGTGACAATGACGATGGGGCGGCTGGTCTCGATATACTCGTTTCGGCCGTAGCCGTCGTCAGAGACGATCAAATTGATGTTCGAAGGGTAATCCGCGATGGGGTAGTGCCGGTAGACCTTCACGCCCAGTGCCTCCAGCTTGCGCTGGAACGCCTCCGCGGCCTGCTGGCCGGCGTACTGCGTGATGACGACGCTGCCGACGTAGAGCCCGATGGAGCGGAACGTGTCGATCAGGCGCATGACGTCCAGATCATAGGTGATGCCGAGATCGCCCCGGCGCTTGTTCATTTCGATGTGCGCGGCGTTGATGGCGATGACGATCTCCGCCTGCTCCTTGAGCTGCAGCAGCACCTTCATCTTGCTGTCCGGCTGGAAGCCGGGCAGCACGCGCGAGGCGTGATAGTCGTCAAACAGCTTGCCGCCGAATTCCAGATAGAGCTTGCCGCCGAAATGCGCGACGCGCTCCAGAATCCGTTCGGACTGCAGCTTCAAATACTTCTGATTGTCAAATCCAATTTTCATAATTCTTTCCCTGTCCGGCGCGGCGGGATCTTCCGCCGAATTTGTACTATACTTCACATCATATATCATAAACCGAAACTGGAAACTTTGCAATCACCAAACAGAAAAACGCGAAAATTTTCCCCACCTGCGAACGCCGCATATTCCGCACGCTTTGTGGCAAACCTTGACTTTGAAGCGAAAAAACCGTATACTATATCTAATTATAGTGGGCGGAATGCCCGTTACAGCACGAAATATTGTGAGGAATCCGCATGAAACAACAAAAAGCCTACGGAAACGAGTCCATCTCGTCTTTGAAGGGCGCGGACCGCGTCCGGCTGCGGCCAGCGGTCATTTTCGGCTCCGACGGCCTTGAGGGCTGCGAGCACGCCGTCTTTGAAATCCTGTCCAACGCCATCGACGAAGCGCGCGAGGGCTACGGCCGGCAAATTCTCGTCACGCGCTATGAAGATCATTCCATCGAGGTCGAGGATTTCGGCCGCGGCTGTCCGGTCGACTGGAACGAAAAAGAGGGGAAATACAACTGGGAGCTTGTCTTCTGCGAGCTCTACGCGGGCGGTAAGTACCAGAACAACGCCGGCGGCGATTATGAATTTTCGCTGGGCCTGAACGGCCTCGGCTCCTGCGCCACGCAGTATTCATCCGAGTATTTTGACGCGACCGTCCGCCGCGACGGGTTTAAATACACCCTGCACTTTGAAAAGGGCGAGCTCGTCGGCAAAATGAAAAAGGAGCCGACGGACCGCAAGGCCACCGGCTCCGTCTTCCGCTGGAAGCCGGATCTGGCCGTCTTCACCGACATCAACATTCCAAAGGAATATTTTGAAGACACGCTCAAGCGGCAGGCCGTCGTCAACGCGGGCGTGACGTTCACGTTCCGCAATCAGGAGAACGGAAAATTCGTCAAGACGGATTACTGCTATCCCAATGGCATTCTGGATTATGTCAACGAAATCGCGGGCGAACAGACGCTCACCATGCCGCAGTTCTGGGAGGCCGAGCGCAAGGGCCGCGACCGCGAGGACAAGCCCGAGTACAAGGTGCGCATCTCCGCCGCCCTGTGCTTCTCGAACCGCGTCAACCGCCTTGAATACTACCACAATTCCTCGTGGCTCGAGCACGGCGGTGCGCCGGAAAAGGCTGTCAAAAACGCCTTCGTCTACGCCATCGACGCCTACTGCAAGCAGTCGAACAAATACACCAAGTCCGAGTCCAAAATCACGTTCCAGGATGTTGCCGACTGTCTGGTGCTGGTGACGAACTGCTTCTCCACGCAGACCTCGTATGAGAACCAGACGAAAAAGGCCATCACGAACAAATTCGTGCAGGACGCCATGACCGAGCTTTTCCGCGACCGTCTGCACGTCTATTTCATCGAAAACAAGCAGGAGGCCGACCGCATCGCGGATCAGGTGCTGGTCAACAAAAGAAGCCGCGAATCGGCGGAAAAGGCCCGCCTGAACATCAAGAAAAAGCTGACCGGCAGCCTCGATATCGCCAACCGCGTGCAGAAATTCGTCGACTGCCGCACGAAGGACGTGTCGAAGCGGGAAATCTATATCGTCGAGGGCGATTCCGCGCTCGGTTCCGTCAAGCTCTCCCGCGACGCGGAATTTCAGGGCATCATGCCCGTGCGCGGGAAGATCCTGAACTGCCTGAAGGCCGATTACGACCGCATTTTCAAGTCCGATATTATTACGGATCTCATCCGCGTCCTCGGCTGCGGCGTGGAGGTGCAGACGAAGAAAACGAAGGATCTGTCCGCGTTTGATTTGGAAAACCTGCGCTGGAATAAGGTCATCATCTGCACCGATGCCGACGTCGACGGCTATCAGATCCGCACGCTGATTCTGACCATGATCTACAGACTCTGCCCGACGCTCATTCAGGAGGGCTATGTGTATATCGCCGAATCCCCCC
>CADBOK010000198.1 GCA_902796245.1 Oscillospiraceae bacterium
CTCAAAATCCGTAATTTCGCGCAGGGACAGGATCAGCTCTTCCCGGTCGATGGTCTTTTTGACCAGCTCTTCGACGGCGGTCAGGCGGCGCGTGATCTGCGCGGGGCTGAGAAGCGGCCGCTCCATCCACGCCCGCAGCAGGCGGCCGCCCATGGCGGTCTTCGTCTTGTCGAGCACCCAGAGAAGGCTCCCGCGCTTTTCCTTCGCGCGCATCGTCTCCGTCAGCTCAAGATTGCGCCGGGCGGCGAGATCGAGCTGCATGAACTTGCCCGCAATGTATAATTCCAGCTCCCGGATATGCGGCAGGTCGTTTTTCTGTAAATCGCGCAGCGTCGTGAGAAGCGCGCCCGCCGCGGCGATCACACACGGCATATTTGCAAGTCCGAGCGCCTCCGGCGATTGAGAAAACTGCGCCGTGACGGCGGCCTCGCACAGCGCGGAGTCAAACTGCGCGTCCGCGCCCAGATTCACGCAGGTGTGGAAGCGGTCGCGCAGGAAGTCTGCCAGCGCGCTATCCTCCGCCGCCGTGCCGCCCAGAAGGGCCTCGGACGGCAGGAAACTTCCGAGCTCGTTCTGCACGTCCTGCATCGCGTCGGCGCCGGAAATTTGCGTCGCGCTGAACGCACCGGTCGACACGTCGCAGAAGCAAAGACCGTAGACCCCGGCTGCGCCGTAAACGCAGGCATAATAGTTGTTTTTGGATTCCACCAGCATCGAGCTTTCCGTCACGGAGCCGGGCGTCACGATGCGGATGATATCGCGCTTCACCAGCCCCTTCGCCAGCGCCGGATCTTCCATCTGCTCGCAGATGGCGACCTTGTAGCCCTTGGCGACCAGCCGCGCGATATAGCTCTCCGAGGAATGATACGGCACGCCGCACATGGGGATTTTGTCCTCCGCGCTCTTGTCCCTGGCATGGTCGCGCGAGGTGAGCGTCAGATCGAGCTCGCGCGAGGCAATGCGCGCGTCCTCTTCGAACATCTCATAAAAATCGCCCAGCCGGAAAAACAGCAGGCAGTCGGGATTGCGTTCCTTGACCGCATAATACTGCTGCATCATGGGGGTGAGTTCGGCCATAATCAAAACCTCCGGGTTTTCTCTTTCTGTAAGGTGCTGCGGATTTCATGCTGGCTTTCGGCAAATCCGCAGACACTTGCCATATTCCATCGTAGGGGCGGACGACTCTGTCCGCCCGCAGAATGCAGCGTTTTTCGGAAATTCTCGGCAAATTCGCAACATCTATCGGGCCGACAGAGTCGTCGGCCCCTACAACCAAGCGGGCAGATACGGTACGAATTCGCATTGGGTGTGTGTTATCGCTTCTCGCCCACAAGGCTCCATGTTGTGCAGCCGGTGATCGTTACATCGAAAAACTGTCCGATCAGGCTGTCGTCTCCCGCGAAGCGGACGAGCCGTCCGCCCTCGGTGCGGGCGGTGAGCATGTCCTTGTCGCGGCCGTCGCAGAGTACGCGGACGGTTTTGCCGACGTAGCCCTGATGAATTTCCAGGGAAATATGGTTCTGCACGTCGCAGAGGCGGTCAAAGCGGCGGTTTTTCTCCTCCTTGGGCGTCGGATCGTCCATTTTCGCGGCGGGCGTACCCGCGCGCGGGGAGAAGATAAAGGTAAACAGCGCGTCATAGCGCACGTCTTCGATCAGACTGATCGTGTCCTCGAATTCCTGCTCCGTCTCGCCGGGGAAGCCGACAATGACGTCGCTGGTCAGAACCAGATCGGGCATGATCTCGCGGCCATAGTGCGCCAGCTTCAGATATTCCTCGCGGGTATAGTGCCGGTTCATGGCCTTCAGCACCCGGTCGTTGCCGGACTGGAACGGCAGGTGGAACTGCTTTGCGATCTTGGGGTATTTCGCAATGGTGTCAAAGAGCTTTTTGCTCGCGTCCTTCGGGTGGCTTGTCATGAAGCGCAGCCAGAATTCGCCCGGCAGCTGCGCGATCTCGGCCATGAGGTCGGCAAAATCGACGCCGAGCCCCAGATCCTTTCCATAGGAGTTGACGTTCTGGCCCAGCAGCGTAATGTCCTTATAGCCCGCCGCAATGAGCTCCTTGACCTCCGCCAGAATTTCCTCAGGCCGTCTCGACCGCTCCCGTCCGCGGACATACGGCACGATGCAGTACGAGCAGAAATTGTTGCAGCCGTACATGATCGACACCCACGCCTTGAGGTTCGACGAGCGCACGACGGGAATGCCCTCGGCAATATTGCCGGCGGAATCGTCCACGGCGAAGATGCGCCTGTTTGTGCGCAGGACGCTCTGCAGCAGCTCCGGGAAGCGCCACAGCTCGTGCGGGTTGAATACGCCGTCGACGTGGCGGTAGCTGTTTTTGATGCGGTCGACGACCTGCGGCTGGCCCATCATGCAGCCGCAGAGGAAAATTTTCTGCTCCGGATGCCGGGCCTTCGTGTGTACGAGCGCGCCGACGTTGCCGTAGACGCGGGTCTCCGCGTGCTCGCGGATGGCGCAGGTGTTGATGACGATGCAGTCCGCACCCTCTTCGGTGTCCACGATCTCATAGCCGCTCGCGCGCAGCATGCCGCGGATGCGTTCGGAATCCGCCTCGTTCTGCTGGCAGCCGTATGTATCGACGAAGGCCCGCGGCGTCCTGCCGCGCGCGGCCCAAAGGGCTTTGATCTGCCCGCAGACAGCCGCTTCCTTTTCCAGCGCCTCCTGCGCAATCACAACGGGTTTGCGTTCCATGTACGTTTCCTCCGAACTGCATAACTTAACGATTTATTATAGCAGATTCTATGTGGATTTGCAATGGAGCAAAACAAGCAGTCAAAGGCATAGGTTTTTGCAATTTTCCGAATTGTACGTAGGGGCGGACGACTCTGTCCGCCCGCTGCGAATTCCCTGATATTTTCAGCAAATCTGCAACATTTAAGGGGCCGACAGAGTCGTCGGCCCCTACAGCGGCAGTGCAGTTTTATGATATATCATCCCGCAATCAAACCCTGGATGACCTTTGCGGCCAGGAGGATGAGGACAATGATGATAGCGGGCTTTACGATCTTCGAGCCGTTTTTGATGGCGAGTCCCGCGCCGATGAAATGGCCGAGGATGCTCGACACCGTGCCGATGAGGCCGAGGACGAGGAAGACCTTGCCGCTTAACAGGCTGGTCAGGAGCGAGGCAATGTTGGAGGACAGATTCACGAGCTTGACATTGCCGCCCGCCGTGCGCACGTCGAGCTTGCCGAGATTGCAGAAAATGAGCAGCAGGAACGTGCCCGTGCCGGGCCCGTAGAACCCGTCGTACGCGCCGACGACGAGCGCGGCCAGATAGACGATGGCCATCTGCTTTTTGGGATCGATATCGCCGCGCTCCTCCGGCAGCTGCCGCTGGCGCAGCACGACGAAGGCCACGACCGGCAGCACGATCAGCAGCAGATACTGTAAGTACACCTCGGAGATCATCAGCTGCAATTTTGTTCCGAAGAACGAGCCGATGAGCGCCAGCACGATGGACGGAATGCCGAGCTTCCAGTCGACATAGCCGTTTTTGATATACCGGCCCGTGGAAAACGCGGTGCCGATGGAAGAAGAAAATTTATTCGTGCCCAGCGCAAAGTGCATCGGAAGTCCCGCGAGCAGATACGTCGGGACGGAAATAATGCCGCCGCCGCCCGCGATGGCGTCCATGAACGACGCAAAGAATACGCCGATGACGACGATGACGACCATTTGTACCGTCAGATCCTGTACGCCCATTTTATATCTCTCCTTTGATTGCAAGCTCCAGCATGTCGGCCACGCCGCCTTCTTCATTTGTCGGCGCGATCAGATCCGCTTTCTGTTTGAGTGCTTCTTCCCCGTTTCCCATTGCGACGCCGACGCCCGCAAAGTCGAGCATGGCTGCGTCGTTGCCGCTGTCGCCAATGGCCATGACCTGCTCGCGCGGAATGCCGAGCCTTTGGCACAGCGCCTCAAGCGCGATGCCCTTGCTGGTGTGCGGGTTCATGACCTCCAGATCGACATAGCCCGCGCCGGTCACAAAATACGGCAGCTGCGTCAGATCGGCCATGGCCTTTTCACATTCTTCCCGGCTGGAAAACGGCACGTAGAGCTTTTCCACGGGCCTGTCCCATCCGGCGACCATGGCGTCCAGATCGTCGACAAATTCGTGCGACCGCTCGAACAGCCAGCGGAAATCGGCGGGGTAATAGCGCTCAAACTGCGCCATCTGCCGCCTGGCATTATACACGATGCCGCCGGAGAAGAAATTGACGAACCCGTCGTACCGGCGCACGTGGGAATAGATCAGCCGCGCGTCGTCCGGAGAGAGCGGACAGTGGTAGAGCGTTTCGCCGGTCTTCAGATCCTGCGCGATCGCGCCGGTCTGCGTGACGGCGTAGCGGACCTGCGGAAGCGCGTCTAAAATATACCAGCACTCCCCCGGCGCGCGTCCGGTACACAGAACGAGCTGGATGCCGTGCTCTGCGGCGCGCTGCGCCGCAGCCTGCACGCGCGGCAGAACGCGCTGGTCGGCAGTGACGAGCGTGCCGTCGACGTCGACGGCCACAAGACGGATAGCCATACGCAAATTACCTCGATATCCTGAAAATCAAGCTCATTTTACCAGTCCTGTCCGGGTAAATCAAGCCGCCGAAATTCACAATTTCTTCTTTTTTTACCGCTATACATGTGGTATAATCTCACTTTAGAATACGTGAAAATCGCTGCGGCCCACCTGCCGCAGCGCAGAAAGGGTTTTTACCATGGGACTGTTTACGAAATTGTTCGGCACCCGCTCCGAGCGCGAGGTCAAAAAGCTCGAGCCGCAGGTCGAGGCCGTCATGGCGCTCGAGGAGCCGTATAAAAAGCTGACCGACCAGCAGCTTCGCGCAAAGACGCAGGAATTTAAGGAGCGTTACGCCTCCGGCGAGACGCTTGACGCGCTTTTGCCGGAGGCGTTCGCCGTCTGCCGCGAGGCGGCTGACCGTGTGCTCGGCATGCGCCCGTACCGGGTGCAGGTCGTGGGCGGCATCGTGCTGCATCAGGGCCGCATCGCCGAAATGAAGACCGGCGAGGGCAAGACGCTCGTCGCCATCCTGCCCGCGTACTTAAACGCGCTGGCCGGAAAGGGCGTGCATATCGTCACGGTCAACGATTATCTGGCTAAGCGAGACTCGGAGTGGATGGGCA
Source organism: Oscillospiraceae bacterium (assembly GCA_902796245.1). Lineage (GTDB taxonomy): Bacteria > Bacillota > Clostridia > Oscillospirales > Oscillospiraceae > CAG-170. Next base: position 5,165 of record CADBOK010000198.1, read on the forward strand.
AGGTCTACCGCTTCCTGGGTCTGTCCGTCGGCCTCATCGTCCACGATCTGACCGGCGAGCAGCGCCGCGCGGCCTATGCCGCCGATATCACCTACGGCACAAACAACGAGCTGGGCTTCGATTACCTGCGCGACAACATGGCTATCTACAAGCAGGAGATGGTGCAGCGCGGACACGCCTTCGCCATCGTCGACGAGGTCGACTCCATCCTCATCGATGAAGCGCGCACCCCGCTCATTATCTCCGGCAAGGGAGAGGAATCGTCCAAGCTGTATGAAATGGCGGATTATTTCGTCTCCCGCCTGAAAAAGCAGGTCTTCTCCACGACGGACAGCAAGGAGCTGCAGGATCAGTACGACTGCGATTACATCGTCGATGAAAAGGACCGCTCCGTCTCGCTCACGCAGAAGGGCATTGAAAAGGCCGAGCAGTTCTTCAACGTGGAAAATCTGGCCGATCCTGAAAACGCCACGCTCTCGCACCACATCAATCAGGCCATGAAGGCAAGAGGCCTCATGAAGCGCGATATTGACTACGTCGTCAAGGACGGCGAGGTCATCATCGTCGACGAATTTACCGGCCGCCTCATGTACGGCCGCCGCTATAACGAGGGTCTGCATCAGGCCATCGAGGCCAAGGAGGGCGTCAAGGTCGCAAGCGAAAACAAGACGCTCGCCACCATCACGTTCCAGAACTTCTTCCGCCTGTACGACAAGCTCTCCGGCATGACCGGCACGGCGCTGACCGAGGAGGAGGAATTCTCCGGCATTTACAATCTCGACGTCGTCGAGATCCCGACGAACAAGCCCGTCATCCGCATTGACGACCCCGACGTCGTCTACAAGACCGAGGCGGGCAAATACCGCGCCGTCATCGCGCAGATCAAGGAATGCCACGCCAAGGGCCAGCCGGTGCTGGTCGGCACGATCTCCATTGAAAAGTCGGAGCTTCTTTCGCAGATGCTCAAGCGTGAGGGCATCCCCCACAACGTCCTGAACGCCAAGCACCACGAAAAGGAAGCCGAGATCGTCGCGCAGGCGGGCCATCTGGGCGCCGTGACCATCGCGACGAACATGGCCGGCCGCGGCACCGATATCATGCTGGGCGGCAACGCCGAATACATGGCAAAGAACGAGCTGCGCAAGCAGGGCCTGTCCGACGAGCTGATCGCCGAGTCCAATTCGTTTGCCGAGACGGAGGATCCCGAAATTCTGGCCGCCCGCGCGGCCTATACCGAGGCTTATAAGCGCTTCAAGGTCGAGACGGACAAGCAGGCGGCGCTCGTCCGGCAGGCAGGGGGCCTGTTCATCATCGGCACCGAGCGGCACGAATCGCGCCGCATCGACAACCAGCTGCGCGGCCGCTCCGGCCGTCAGGGCGACCCCGGCGAGACGCGGTTCTATCTGTCCATGCAAGACGATATCATGCGCCTGTTCGGCTCCGAGCGCATCATGAACATGATGGAGACGCTCGGCATCGACGAGGATACGCCCATCGACGCCAAGATCC